>JBAXZS010000001.1:0-39186 GCA_041670175.1 Sphaerochaetaceae bacterium
CCACTGATATCCTTGGCTTTATTAAATGCGAGCTGCTCCTCTTTGCTATGGAAGACCACAACACCCTCAACAGTAATGCCCAAAGGCAAGAACAGATGTTCTGTTGCAAAATCAAACACAGATTGTCCAGTGGCCTTTACAAGAATGCCCGACAAAATATCTGGCCCAATGAGGGGTGTGTACCTGAATTTCCCTATCCGTCCCCGGCCTCCCAACAGGTCAAGCGAGAACTTTATTGAGTCATCACTCTTGAAATACTTTACGTAAGGGGCAAAGAGCTTATATTTATACGGGGCGGTCATTGTCAGCAAATGGGTAAGAGTCACCTTCTGTATCGTCTTTTCGCCTTTCTTGACAGGATAGCCAGGGAAAAAATCCAAAACATTCTGGTCGAGACTCTTGATATACCCTTTATCCAGGGCAATCCCGATCAAGAGGGAGACGATGCTTTTTGTCACTGAATACACATGAATGCGACTAGTGGCAGAGCATCCATTAAAGTAATTCTCATAGAGTGTTTTATCGTCTTTCCGTACAACCATGCCTGCAATATTGCCATAGTCCTTGTTTATTCTCTTTTCCAATTCAGTCACTTCTTCTTGCTCCATACAAGGGTCTCCTCTGTTTGTCCTTGGCCTATCTGGCCGACACTTTCTTCTTGACCGGATAATACACTTCAGTTATAAGCTCACTCTCTTTTGAGACCTGGGAAGGGTCGGTTACATAGACCTCATACAGCGCATTGCTGGATTCATAGCCTTCCTTCTCCGCCCATTCACGTTGTTTGGTGTATTATACAGAGGACAGGCCGGAATAAGAGCCCTGGTGAACCGTTTTCAAGCATAACCCTGGATAGAAATCCCTTGTACCGGTAACATATTCTTTTATTGGAATGGCAAATTCCGTATCCAGCCCCAACGGGCTGAATTCCGCACTGTGGAAAAGCACCATCAAAGGGGAGGTGATGGTCAATTTGTCGTCTGCAACCTTCCTGGATAATCTCCCAAAGCAATTTCCGTATTCTTCAACAAAATCACCTTCATGAACCATTTTCCGGATAGAGAGAAGATACATCATCGGGACCTCTGCAAGTTGGACATCAATGCTTTCCAGGTAGGACATGATCGACTTGCCTTGTCTCAAACTTGAAATATCATTACCAAGTTGATCCAAAGTCCTTTCAAATTCCTGTGCTTGCTTCTCAAGTTCTTTTTTCTTCCTGGTAAGTGCCAGATAAAGTTTTTCATCCTGGGGTTCTTTTGATTCAAGTATTGCCTTGATTTCCTCTAGGGAAAAATTGTACGTTTTCAGACGATTGATGAATAGCATCGTTTCCAATTGCCCAATGGAGTAATATCTATAGCCATTTTCAGGGTTGGTCTCACTAGGCAGGATTAGCCTTATCTCAGCATAATAACGAAGCGTCTTTGTGGAAACCTTACATATATTTGAAAACTCTCCGATAGACAACATGAGCATCCTCCTTCCATAGCACCTGCCCTTACCGTACACCTTGCCCTAAGGGTAAAGTCAATGTGATAAAGTATGTACCGAAATATATAGCGGACCTTCTACCATGGTATCCTATAACACAAGACTTTCGAGCATCTCTTTTTTCTTGGGTGATCAAGTCTCTCGATCTCGTGCCATCGAGAAGGATTCCGGGTTCCAGTCCAGGGCTGCAGGGTCCGTGATACGAGGGAGGACCTGGAGGCATCTGAACTTCTTCCTTCGTACAAGTCGGGGTTCCAAGGGTCATCACTGCCGATGGGAAGATTTGCACACTATGGCAGTGCCCTGGGGACGCAAGGGAAGGCGTCGTCCTTGCGCTTGTGAAGCGCCTGGCGGCAAGCAAGATCGGCGAGCATGGCACGAGGATCTGGAGGGTTGTTTCCCTTCATGGGGACGGCAAGAGAAAACTGTACCGAGATTTATACGAATTTATCCGACTTTAATATTATAATTTAACCGAATGAAATTATGAAATTTAACCGAATTGTATTGAAGACCTTTAACGGATGACTTATTATAAGTGCGAGGGGACATACATGGACAACAATTCCTATCGACCACGCATCATAGATTCAGCAGTCGAGCAATACCTTCGTGCATTTGGAGCAGTCTGTATCGAGGGGCCCAAGTGGTGCGGAAAGACCTGGACTGCGCAGAAGCATTCCCAGAGCGCTTTCCTTGCAGGTGACCCTGCGGGGGATTTCCAGAACAGGCAACTTGCACAGATCGACCCGTCCTTAGTCCTCCAAGGCAAAAAGCCCCGTCTGATTGATGAATGGCAGGAAGTACCGTCACTATGGGATGCGGTGAGGTTCGCTGTCGACCAGTCGACCACAAAAGGACAGTTCATCCTTACCGGTTCCGCCACCCCGGTGCACAAAGGAATCATGCATACCGGGACCGGGCGCATCGCCCGGCTACGTATGATGCCTATGTCCTTGTTTGAATCGGGGGATTCTTCCGGTGAAGTGTCGTTGAAAGACCTATGCGCAGGAAACCTCGAGAACACAAAGACAAGTGAGGTGAGCCTTCAGTCCCTGGCTTCCTTCATCCTGAGAGGCGGCTGGCCTGGCAGCCTGGGATTGCCGACGGAGGATGCCGTCAAGATTCCGGCACAATACCTGGACAATGTGGTGACCGACGATGTGGCTAAAGTGGATGACAAAGCGCGTGATGAGGCGAAACTTCGCCTTTTGCTTCGGTCGCTTGCGCGCAACGAGAGCACGACAGCAGCCAGGGCACGTCTGAAGAGTGACATGCAAGGAGTCGAGCAGTCGACTATCGATGAGGATACAATCGCTGGTTACCTCAACATTTTTGAAAGGTTGTTCATCATTGAGAACCAAAAGCCGTTTGCAACAGCCATACGTTCCTCTCTTCGCATAAAGCAGGCAGAGAAACGTCATTTCGTAGACCCCTCCTTTGCGGCCTCACTGCTAGGCATCACCAATGAAGATCGTTTGATTGGTGACCTGCGGACGTTCGGCTTCCTGTTCGAGGCTTTGTGCGAACGGGACCTCAGGATCTATGCGCAATCGTTCGGAGCCAATCTCCTGCACTACCAGGACTACGGCAATGACGAGATAGATGCGGTCGTGGAGCTTGCAAACGGAAGCTGGTCCGCCTTTGAGATCAAGTTGGGGGCAACCCAAATTGATAAGGCCTCAGCCAAGCTCTTGTCCCTCAACCAGAAGTTTGAGCGTCCGGCGACCAACCTTTGTGTGATCTGCGGCCTCTCAAACGCAGCGTATCGCAGGCCTGATGGTGTATGCGTGGTACCGATTACCGCATTGAAACCGTGATTTCTTCAAAACATTGGTTGAGCTTAGTAGTTGCTAACAAAGAAGATAGAAGCAGATAAGTACGTGAACCCGAGGGAGAGATTCCTCGGGTTTTTTGACGCCCAAAGAAGAACATGCCGTACAGACCCAAGAGACCAGGCAGCTGCCAGGTACCGTGTAAATACCTAAAATGGTGAGGCCTTTCGCTGTCTATGGTGGGTAGCTAGCTGACAGGTTTGGGAACAGACCAGGGGCCCGTCTTTTCAGCATCTCTTTTTTCTTGGGTGATCAAGTCTCTCGATCTCGTGCCATCGAGAAGGATTCCGTGAACATGATTTACTTCATATGTGGAGAACTCTCAATAAATAGCGAATACCCTTTCTTTAGCATGTCGTAGGGATTGAGGGAAAAGGGTTATTTCAATCGCTCGCCATGCCAAAGGAAATGTTTTTTGGGAATCTTGCCATCGAAGACCATACGTTCTTACAGGAAATCACTTGGATTGTTGATAAGTAGTCTTACATTCGGGGAAGATTTGCTATTTGCACTGGGTCTCAAGGAACTTGAGGAAATCAACTTTATTCAAGGGTTTGCTATAATAGTACCCCTGGATATAATCACAACCAAGATTTGCCACCATATTTGCCTGTTGCTCTGTCTCAACCCCCTCGACAAGGATCTTTCGTCCAAGGTTCTTGATCATCTTGATGGTGTTGTAGAGGTAGGAAAGTGTTTGGAAACTTTCTGTAGCCATGGTAATGAAGGGCTTGTCGAGTTTTATGATGGAGAACGGCAGGCTGATAAGCCTGTCCAGGTTTGAGTATCCACTTCCAAAATCATCAAGGCAGAAAACGAATCCTTTTTCTGAAAGTCGCCGGATATTCTCATCGAGGACAAGGGGGAATGAACCTGAGGCCGTCTCGGTGATCTCAAGATGCAAAAAGTTTGGATTAATGCAAAAAGCATTAAGTGTATTAGTAAGTTTTTGTATCATATTGCATTGCATGCATTCCACTATGGAAATGTTTACATTCAGGCTCTCCAATCCAAGGTGGTTTTGTGATATAAAACCGCAGACATCATTGAGAATATAATTATCAATTTGTATGATGTTGCCATTTTTCTCAGCAATGGAGATGAGCTCCTCTGGAGGAATTTGTCCAAGAAGGGGATCTTTCAGTCTAACCAAAGCCTCGGCGCTTGAGAAACATTGCTTTTTAATATCGAATACCGGTTGGAACACAACCTCCAAAAGGTTGTCATCAACACACGTGCGGCTAATCCTGTCTATCTCCTTATACCAATGTTGTCGTTGGACATTGAGCTCGCTTATTTTTACAACACGCTTGTCGGGCCTCGCCGGCAGGTCATTGACAGCTTCGATAATATCGGATAATTCAGATTGTGATCTTGCATGCTGTGGGAAATTGATAACCGCGATTACCGGGGTTACGATGACCTCTTGCTCCTGAATGTTCCACCCCAGGTTGAAACGCTTGACGATATGGCTCAAGGCTTGCTCGTCGACCATTTGTTCTTTATCGTTATAGATAAGGCAGAACTTCCATTCCTCTAGGCAAAAGAGATAAGCCTTCTTGAAATTTTTAATTAAATAATTCGCCAATTCTATTCTGAGGTTATCCACCAGGGTAGTCCCCAAGGATTCCCTGATATATCCACCGTCCACGATATGGATGTATATAAGGCTGAACCGATTTTTCTCTCCAATCATCAATCGGGTCAAGGATGAGAAAGAACTTGAGTTCAGCAACTTTGTCTGGGTATCAATGGCTTCCTCCGGACGATGGAGTGAGAGATATACCAGAAGAATGCAGACATCGCTGCAATAGTTCTCAACCAGGTAGAGGGGGAAGAGCCCCTGGACTGTCACTCCTAGTGCAAAGAAAAAAACAAGGAAGAGCAGTGAGAATTTCTTTCCTTGCCCCAGCGTCCCTCCATATTTGAAAAGAAGCATAGCCCCAATGAACAGATAAAAAGCACAGAGTAGGTAGACAACTAGTATCAAAGGCCCACGATAATATCCCTCTGAATCGATAGTAAAGATTGTGTGAGTCAGAGGATTACTTAAGAGCAGCAAGTAGGTACCTATGAGTGGGATTAGGAGCAACCTCGTGTAATTGTTTTTTAAGTTCAAGGTGAGGGATGCATACATGAAAAAAAGGAAAGCAGTACTTGTGTGACTGAAAAAATACACATAGTTGATGATGCTGAACACCCATAAGGGAAAAACCTCATGTACCTGGGGGATGTTATTAAGCCAAAGTCCAAACAATAAGTCGGATAAAGTTGCGAGACAGCACAGCAGGAACACCACCTTGAATATCTTTGTTTGAGTGGAAGGGAAGGTGTGCTTGAGCCTGGACATCAGGAATATGACAGCAAGGATGGCTATGCCTGCGATATCAAACCATATGTTATAATTGCCCATAATCGTATCCTTCCAGATGGTTCTTAAGATTTTCCAAGGACATGCATTTGCCAAAATAATCTCCGGCAAGGGATTGGCATCCCATACTCATATATTTTTGGGCCTGTTCCTTTGTTTCAATTCTGCCTAATGCGGCCTTTCGTCCCGTACCCTGGATGAGGATGATCATATCCTTGACAAAATCATCATTCTGGTTTTCTTGTATGAAAGCATCCCCGATTGAGATGCAGGAGGACAAGACCGAGAAGGTGCGGGAAAACTGGGTGAAGCCAATGCCATAATTGGCAATTATTATCGAAAATCCTTCTTTTGCCAGGACATTAAGCGTGTCAATGACGGTATTGGGTGCCGAATTGACCACTTCCGCCTCTATCTGCAAGGACAGGTTTTGTGGATTAATTCGATATTTTTTCACCAGTGTCAATATTTTTCCCCCAAGGTCATATTGCAACCATTGTCCTGCAGAAAGCTCGACGATGATGTTTCTCACTCCGAGGTATTCCAAAGAACGTTCGCTAAGAATTTTGCAGACGTTTTCCAGCATGTGCTGGGAAAGCTTCAGTGCATTCCCGTTTTTTTCTGCGATTGGCATGTATTCCTCTGATTTTATTGCTTCCAGGTTTGGACTCTCCAGATATTGTGAGGCCTCAATACTAGGGAAGCTCTTGGTCGATACATCGTATATAGGTCTGAAATTGAGGTGAAACTTTTCTTGTATGAGTGCCTGCTCAACCCAAAAGGATATTGATAGTCTTCGTTTCTCTTTGGTAAGGTCAAGCTTTGTGATGTCTATCACCTGTTCTTCTTGCTGACGGGATTCTGTATTGGCAAGTAAACCGGCAAGAGCATAGAAAGAATCCATGGAAGAAAAGTCCTTTGGATGATGGATACAGCAGGTATACACATGGATCTTGATATCCAGCTTGTTTGTCCGCCATGGATTTGCAAATGCTTGTATGATTCGTTCTTGTATTTGATTCATGAGGTTGCTGTCATCGTTTTTCAAGGCAAGGGTAAATTGACTATCTGCAATGCGATAGATATCCGCCTGCCTTGAGAATAGTTGCAAAAAATTTGTGATGGATTGCAAGAGATCCCTTAATGAATCGAGGCTAAGCCAATTTTTCAGAAACTGGTAGTTATCCATACCTATGAGAAGGACTGTGAAACTTCTTTTGTCTGCTATGGCCAAGGATGTGGTTTGGGTAAACGCCGTGCGGTTGAGCGACGAGGTCATCCCGTCGATAACGTCTTCGGGATTCTGCACGGTCAGGTAGATAAGGAGTACACTCAATGTCAACGTAAAATTCCCCACCCGAAGATTAGGATTCACCGTTTGCCAAAGTGGTCCGATGAAGGCAAAGAACACATATAAGGAGAGTATTATTGCTGTTGAATGCTTGATGCTCTTGTGGTACCGAAGGATGCACAGCACCGCGATGATGACAAAATAGACGGAGAACAAATAAATAAAATAGATGGTGAGATCGAACCGGTTGATGTTCGGTCCCTCAAGCAGGTTGCTGCTTCGTCTGAGCGTGTTCAGGATAATGAAGATAAGATCGAGAACATAAGGAGCATAAAAGAAAATCCAGTAGTTTCTTCTTTTGATCTTTATCTTGAAAATCTCAAGAACATAGAACATGTAGAGCAGGGAAATTGTTGACTGGGCAAGAATCAGGCCACCCTTGAAAAGATAATATCCCCAGTTTGTTGAGGGAATGGTCCCCTCGACATACAGACCACATGCGATATCACAAAGGGTGGCGACCAACGTCATCCTGGACATCCAGATAAAAATATTGTTTTGGCGAATGGGTATGCTGTTTCTGAACTGGTATATAAGGAACAGAACGAATATGATTCCTAAAGAGCAAATGTCGAGCCAGATGCCGCACCACATAGGTACATCATATATCTATCCAGTATTCTTGGCTATATAAGTTGACACTTCTTTCCTCAAAGAAGACAATATGGCAAAGAACAAATCCAAGTTTAAAGAGGCAATGGCTATGGAAGATGCATTACAAGCTTATGTGACTCAGACAAAGAAAATTAACAGTGGAATGGCAGGCTATGTGGCTGCTCTGCAAAACGTGTCCAAGGTGTCGCCCTTGGTAGCTGGGCGAATCGTTCAGGAACTAGCAGACCAACGTACTAATTTGAAGCTTATCGCCAGTGAGAATTTCTCCTCGCTGAGTGTTCAAAGTGCTATGGGAAACCTTCTTACCGACAAGTACAGTGAAGGATTCTCCTACCACCGATTCTATGCCGGTTGTGACAATGTGGATGCCATTGAGGCTTTTGCCAATGAGCAGGCTTGTAAACTTTTTGGTGCGGAGCATGCCTATGTACAACCCCACAGCGGAGCTGATGCGAATCTCTGTGCCTATTGGGCGATATTGAACACCCGCATCCAGATGCCTGCATTTCAGGAACTTGGAGAAAGCAACCCCGCCCATTTGTCCCGTGAGGTGTGGAATTCCTTGCGTGCCAAGTTAGGAAATCAAAGAATTCTTGGCTTGGATTACTATAGTGGCGGGCATCTTACCCATGGATATCGCCAGAATGTATCGGCGCAGATGTTTGATGCTTATAGCTATACCGTGGACGAGAAGACGAAGTTACTTGATTATGATGCCATTGAGAAGTTGGCCATTGAGATAAAACCTTTGATTCTTATCGCTGGTTACAGCGCATATCCTCGGAAGGTGAACTTCAAGAGAATGAGTGAGATAGCCCACAAGGTGGGAGCCACCTTCATGGTTGATATGGCTCATTTCGCCGGTCTCGTGGCAGGCAAGGTCTTTAGCGGAGAATACGAGCCTGTAGCCTGGGCCGATGTGGTCACCACTACTACCCACAAGACTCTTCGAGGACCACGGGGAGGCATGATCCTTTGTAAGCAAGAGTATGCAGAGAGTGTGGACAAGGGGTGTCCTTTGGTGATTGGCGGGCCGCTTCCCCAGATGATGGCGGCTAAGGCGGTTGCTCTTACTGAAGCTTTGGAACCAGGGTTTGCCACCTACGCCAGGAGTATTGTCGACAATGCCAAGGCCCTTGCTGATTGTCTTATGAGTGATGGGGTTCCTCTTGATACCGATGGGACTGACAATCACCTGATGTTGCTGGATGTCAGGCCGTTCGGGTTAAATGGCCGCCAGGCTGAAAGTGCGCTTCGAGAATGTGGCATTACCCTCAACCGTAATGCGTTGCCTTTCGACCCTAACGGGCCATGGTATACCAGTGGATTGAGAATTGGAACTCCTGCAGTCACCACATTGGGTATGGGAAAGGATGAGATGAAGGAAATCGCCTCCATTATCTCCTTGGTTCTGAAAAATTGCAAACCCACCATGCTTTCCAAAGGCGAGCATGCAGGAACTTTCTCCAAGAGCAAGGCGACCATCGAACCTACAATCAAGAAAGAGGCCCATGCTCGTATCGAGAAGCTTTTGATGAGATACCCCCTGTATCCCGAGCTGGACTTAGCTTTTTTGCAGGAGCACTTTCCCCTCGACAAGTAAGTATCGTAATGATAGCATATTTTAAATTAGGAGATTTTTAATGAGCAAGATTTTGTCCGATTGTCGTTATAGCAAGGATCATGAATGGGTCAAGATTAAAGAAGGAAAGGCCTATGTGGGTATAACGGATTACGCTCAGGCAAGTCTGGGTGAGATTGTGTATGTGGAGACGCCCAAGGTCGGTGATCATCTTGCATTGGGCGATGATTTTTGTAACATTGAGTCAGTCAAGGCTGCAAGCCCGATTATCAATCCTCTTGCAGGTGATGTCGTTGAAGTCAATAAGAGCTTGGAGGGACAGCCTGAGTTGCTCAATCAGAATTGTTATGATAATTATATCTATGCCTTGGATAAGTTCAACCAAAGTGAGTTCGATGCTTTGATGGACAGCTCCCAATATGAGCTGTTCCTCCAATCCAAATAACTATTCCAGAACCGTCGGTTTCCGACGGTTCTGTTGTCTTGAAGGAGATGTGCGGTGGTATATCCTTATATTCCTCATACAGACGAGGACCGTCAGCAAATGATGGCGGCGATTGGGATTCATTCACTTGAGGAGCTCTATGGCGATCTTAGTGAGGAAATCCTTTTGTCGGACAGTGTGCCAATTAGTCAGGGAAGAAGCGAAGACGAAGTGATTCGAATGATAACGACATTGGCAAATAGAAATGTGAAAGGCATCCCGTTTCTGGGAGCTGGATGTTATGACCATATCATACCCTCTGTGGTGGAGGCTATTTCCTCTCTGCCCTCGTTTGTCACTGCGTATACCCCTTATCAGGCTGAGATGAGCCAAGGGATACTGCAAGTGATGTATGAGTTCCAAAGTATGATTTGCCAGCTTACCGGTATGGATGTGAGCAATGCCTCCCTCTATGATGGGGCGAATGCCCTTGTGGAGGCCGCCAATATCTGTTTGAATTTCACCCGTGGTAAGAATACCGTGCTGGTATCTTCAACCATCCATCCCTTTGCACTGCAGGTGCTTGCCACTTGGGCTTTGGGAACAGAGAGAAAGCTTGTCCTGCTTCCTGAGATCGAGGGCGTATGTGATTTTACTTCCTTGGATGAAAAGCTTACCAGCGAAGTGGGTGGCGTTCTGGTGCAAAGCCCGAATTGTTATGGATTGTTGGAGGATTATTCAAATCTTGCGGAGACGATTCATGCGAAAGGTGATCTCCTTTGTATTAGCAGCGATCCGTTGTCATTGGGTTTGCAAAAGAGCCAGCGGCAATGGAATGCCGATATTGCTGTTGGCGACACCCAGGCTTTTGGTATCCCTCTTTCCTTTGGAGGGCCGACTTGTGGGTATATGGCGGTCACGGATGCCTTGGTGCGCAAGATGCCGGGACGCATTGTGGGAGCGACCACTGATGCCAATGGCAAGCGTGGCTTTGTGTTGACACTGCAGGCTCGGGAGCAACATATCAAAAGGGAAAGGGCTACAAGCAACGTGTGCACCAACAATGCTCTCTCAGCGTTGATGACCACTGTCTATCTCTCCTCCCTTGGCTGGGGCGGAGTGAAAGAGGCTGCGAGCCAAAGTTATGTGAAGGCCCATTATCTGGCCTATCATCTGGCTCAGCTCCCAGGTATTACCATTCCTTGGGATAAACCTTATTGGTGTGAGTTCCCCTTGGTATTTCATGATGCAAAGAAGATGCGCAAGTATATACAGGAACTTCGCAATGAGGGAATTTATGCGGGGGTGAGGTTTTCTTCCCTGACTCGCAGGAGCAAGGATGAGTTGATTCTGCTGGTTGCCGTGACCGAAAAACGTAGCCGCGAGGAATTGGAATTGTATCTTGCGGCTGCCAGGAGAGTGATGAAATGAGTGAACGCCTACTGATTGAATTATCTAAAAAAGGCAGGAAAGCCTATTGTTTCCCCGCTTTGGATCTGCCTCGGGGTTTTGAGGAGGCATTGCCAAGTTTGCCACCGCAATACCTCAGGTTGGAAAGCGCGAAACTTCCTGAAGTCTCCGAATTGGATGTGGTCAGGCATTTTACCCGTCTTTCCAATCTGGCATACGGAGTCGATGACGGTATCTATCCTTTGGGATCCTGCACCATGAAATATAATCCAAAGCTCAGCGAGAGCCTGGCCAAGCTCTCGGAGTTCACCTGCATGCATCCTTTGCAGGATTCCTCGACCATCCAGGGGTGCCTTTCTTTGATGTACAACCTATTGGAAGATCTTTCTTCCATCACCGGTATGAACTGGGGGACTCTCCAAGGATGCGCCGGGGCTCATGGAGAGTATACCGGATTGAAGATTATCAGGGCCTTTTTCCTTACCAAAGGAGAGACACAGCGCAATATCGTGCTTGTCCCGGAAAGTGCCCATGGTACAAATCCTGCCAGTGCCGCCATGAATGGCTACAATGTAGAGGTGATCAAAAGCAACGCCCAGGGTTTGGTTGATCTGGATGACTTGAAAGAGAAACTGAATGAGAGAGTCGCTGCGGTCATGCTCACCAATCCCAATACATTGGGATTGTTCGAGAAAGATATTTTGAGCATAGGGGCCCTGGTCCATGAGAATGGAGCCAAACTGTATTATGATGGAGCGAACCTGAACGCCATCATGGGTATGGCGACGGTGGGTGATATGGGCTTTGATGTCCTCCACCTGAATCTTCACAAGACTTTTGCGACTCCCCATGGAGGGGGAGGTCCTGGCAGCGGACCTGTCATGGTCACTGAGGAGCTTCGTCCCTTTTTGCCGAGACCGGACATCCGTTTGACCGACAGCGGGTATGTCTTTGATTGGGACCAGAATCTTTCAATTGGAAAGATCAGCATGTTCTGGGGTAATTTTCTGGTGCTTGTCAAGGCATATGTCTACATCCTGAGGATGGGAAGTGAAGGGCTGAGGGCAGCGAGCTGCCATGCCACACTGAACGCCAATTATCTTCTTTCCCGGCTGAAGGGAACTTTTGAGATTCCTTATGGACCTCGGTGCAAGCATGAGTTTGTGGTCAGTTGCCAAGATCTGAAGGAGAAGTATGGTATTTCCGCTCTTGATATCTCCAAGGCCCTGATTGAAAGGGGATATCATCCCCCGACGATGTATTTCCCTTCCCTGGTCCACGAGGCCTTGATGTTCGAGCCAACCGAGAGTGAAAGCGTGGAGACCCTTGACAAGCTTGCAGATACTATCATCGAGATAGTCAAGAAAGGTATCAAGGACCCTGACTGGATTCATGGTTGTCCTCATAATACGGTTGTGGGCCGTCTTGATGAGATTAAAGCGGTCAAGGAACCTAATTTCCGATATATTTAGTTTGTTACTGTTCATGCTGTCTGTGGTATACTGATGGCATGAACAGCACACTCATTCAAAATGGACTTTTAGTGGATACCGAATGGACGCGACATGCGGATATTTTGGTAGAAGGGTCGAAAATTTCCCATATCTCGACGCACATTGAAGATCATGAGGTCTCTCAGGACACCCAGATTGTCAATGCCCATGGGCTTTGTCTTCTGCCTGGCCTTATTGACGCCCATACCCATTATCATCTTATCAGCAGGGGGACAGTGACCGCCGACTCCTTTATCCAAGGTAGTTGCTGTGCGGCTTTTGGGGGAGTTACGACAGTCATCGATTTCGCTGATGATGACAAGAAGGGGCATCTGGTGCTCTGCAGTGAGGATCGGATCAAGGCTATGGGAGAGGAGATGGCCATCGACTTTTCCTTGCACCAGGGGGTGTATGCGTATCGTGACACCTTGGAGGATGAGCTTGCAGATCTGAAAGGCCGTGGGGTAAGGGTGATCAAGATGTTCACCACGTACAAGAATGTAGGGTACATGGTGGAGAACCCCCAGGAGTTGAGGAAAGTGTTTGAGGCTGCCAAGGCATTGGATATGATGGTGTGTGTCCACTGTGAGGATGACGCCATGATCCAGGAAATAAACAGCTCGTATCACGGCCCGTTCAATCCTGCTGCCCATGCGGTTTTACGTCCCAGTGAGGTCGAGGCGAAGGGCATTGAGACCGTGGGTAATATCGCCCATGATTTGGGCATGCCCCTTTATGTAGTGCATCTGTCAAGCAAGAAGGGCTTGGAAATGGTTCGTTCCCTTAGGACCAGGGGTACCCGCATCATTGTGGAGACCACTCCGACCTATCTGTTCTTGAATAAAAGCAAGTTGGAAGGAAGTGACGGTGCCTTGTATGTGATGACTCCTCCCTTACGGGACAAGCAAGACAACGAGGCCTTGCAGGAAGCCGTGCTCAACGGGGAGGTACAGGTGATCGCCACGGACCATTGTTCTTTCACTCGTGAGCAGAAACTATCCAGTGATGATTGCAGGACAATTTATCCAGGAATCCCCGGAACCGAGGAATTGCTTCCCCTTGTTCATACCTTTGCTGCTCATAGTGGTCGTATTGGCATCCAGCAGGTGGTGAACCTGCTCTCAACCGGACCTGCCAAGGCTTTTGGCCTTTATCCTAAGAAGGGAGTGCTGAAAGTTGGAAGCGACGCCGACATCGTGCTCTTTGATCCGGATGAGAGTTGGACACTGAGCAAGGATACGCTCCATAGCGCCAGCGGGTATACTGCATATGAAGGGATGCCCGTGCTTGGCAAGGTGAGATTCGTCTATAGCCGTGGCCGTCTGATTATGGGAGATGACCTTTATCTAGGAATCCCTGGCAATGGCAAGTTTGTAAGTCAGGGTGAACCTGCCAAACTGAAAACAATCTTACATTAGGTTTCTGGTTCCTGAATGAAGATTCATGAATAAAACAGGATGTCGAGAGCAAAAGTCAACATCCTGTTTCGTTTTTATGTCCGGTATTTCTTTTATCCTGTTTATCTTTTTTTGCTTTCCGTCTTGCGGAGGTAGATGAGCTGTCCATCCACTCTCTTGAACTCAAACAATCCTAAGGAGTGAAGAAACGGAGTCATCTTGGCAAAACCATAATTTCGGACATCAAAATCAGGAAAACGCTTGACCAGCAGGGTTCCCAACTGTCCTGCGAACATCCATCCATCCTCATCGGAATTCTCCTCGATGATGGTGAGAATGGCTTCGATGATAGGTGCCAGTTCCTCTTTCCTGGTACCATTGCGCTTGTCGTTGTGATTGTCCTCATCGGGGGCGCAATAGAGCATATCCAGATATTTGAATTGGTTGCATGCTGCGATGAACGGCTTCGGGGTTTTCTTTTCTCCCATTCCGATGACTTTTTTTCCTGCTTCCCTGAGCCTGGCAGCCAATCTCGTGAAATCGCTATCAGAGGAGACAATACAAAACCCATCGACTTTCCCTGAATAGAGGATATCCATCGCATCGATGATCATGGCGCTATCCGTGGCATTCTTTCCTGTAGTGTAGCTGTATTGCTGAATAGGCATGATCGAGTATTCCAGCAAGGCATTTTTCCATGATCCGACCATAGGGCTGGTCCAATCACCATAAATGCGCTTGTAAGTAGCTATTCCCTCGTTGGTTATCTCATCAAGGATTATCTTGATATATTTCTCACTAATATTATCCGAGTCGATGAGCACTGCAAATTGAAGTTCATTGGCCATGGCTGCACCTTCCTTTTCCTTACTGTACTTCAATTAATGAGCTGTGTCACCAAGCTATCGTGAGTGATTCATTGGTTTTTGATTGCCAAATGGATAAGATGGTACGGAACATATCGGGCAAGAGGGAGAAGCACCTGTGACCAGATGCGTCTGGAAATGAAATAGTGGAAAAGGAGACCCTCTCTTCTGTTGTCGTTTGTAAAAGAAAATCGTACTATTGGGAAAAGGGGTATGTATGATTAATGAAGTATTGTTTGATATTGATGGTGCGTTCTTTGATTTAAGGCCCCTGCTCCTTCAATCTTTGACCCAGTACTTTTCCCGGAGATACGGCATACAGCTCTCGAAAGAGGATTTTATTCCATTTGCCGACGGTGATGACAGGACAGTGGTCCGGGGTGTTTTGGGGAAATATCCAGTTATGGACGAATACGAGAGCATCATGAAGGAGATTGCTCCTCTTGAGGAGAGACTTCTTGCTCAGGCCACCCCCCTTAATGGTTCTCTCCGGTTTTTTAGGAATTGCAAAAAATCAGGACTGAAGACAATCCTTGTGCATTGTTCCTCAAAGCAGCAATTGTCTATCGCACTCGGCCTTATGGGTCTTGGGGAAGGGGACTTTGACCAGGTCGCCTACCAACGGAGGGAGAACCATGGCAAGAGCCTAATTGATGCCGCACTCGTTCCTTCTGAGTGTCTGGCTGTGGAAAGTTCTCTTGTTGCGATTGGCAGTGCCAAAAACGCAGGGGCCTTGGTATGTGGGGTCGTCGTTTCCCATGATGCGGAGACCTTGTCCAAAAATGGAGCGGATATCATCTGTACCAGTCTGGGTGCCTTTGAGGATTTTTCCACCATTGAGCAGTTCAACTCCTTATTGAGAGCGATGCAATCAACTGATGACAATCGTGTCCTTTACGGAATGCAGAAGGTCATCCCTTGCCAGAGCAAATTATTTAATCTTCAAGAAGCGGTAAAACTGGCCATTGAAGAGGCGACAAAAGTAAGAGAGAATGCTTATGCTCCTTATTCCCACTATAAGGTTGGAGCAGCCATTGTAAGTGCGGGAAGCGGGGTCGTGTATAGCGGTTGTAATGTGGAGAACTCAAGTTTCGGGGCCTCTATCTGCGCTGAACGCAATGCAGTGTTGCATGCGGTTGCCTGTGAGGGGACGCTGGGGATTGAAGCTCTGGTGGTGGTATCCGATGACAATCCTCCCGCACCTCCCTGCGCCCAATGCCTGCAGGTTCTTGCTGAATTCTGTAAGAGCGATACTGAGGTTCATCTTGTTACGGTGGATCATACAGTCCATCTTGTATATCATTTTTCGCAGTTGCTCCCTTATCCTTTTGTGCTGGCAGGTCGAAATTAATGAAACGTTTGTCCATAGTATTACTTCTTTCTTTTATTCTCTTGGGGTGCACCTCAACAGCAAGCATGGTGCAAAGCCCATCCTCCGATACCTCATTGGGTCTTGAGGAAAAACTTCAGAAGGCAGGAATAGACAAGGTCCTCATGACCGAACCTAAAATCTATTACAGCGGGACGGAGTGGCTTGCGCATCTGACTTCCTTGGTTTCCAATGCCAAGAAGTATGTGGTACTCACTTCTTTTCTTGCTTCCGATAGCCAGGAGGTCGAATTACTGTATCAGGCTATTGTGAAGAAGGCGAAGGAAGGAGTCCCTGTCTATTTCCTTGTGGATGGGGTGGGGATGTTTGACATGACTGAGTCAAGGTATCATCTGATACCGCTTCTCTATTTGAACGATACCCCGGTGCATTTCCTTGAGTTCAATCCCATGTCCACCGCACGTCTTATCAGTGGGAGCGCCTTGCTGTACAGGTATCATCAGAAGGTGATTATCATTGACGGACAGACAATGGCGCTAGGAGGCATGAACCTCAATTACATTTCCATCGGTGCTACTGGGGCGAGCCTGCAACGTGACAGCATGTACGAGTTTTCTTCTCCAGGGGCGATACAGGAATTTCTTGATTGGTTTGTTCCTTGGTGGAATGACCATAGCTGGGATCACATCGATAGGGATTCTTTTTCCATAGAGAATCAGCCTGATAAGGAAAAGCCCTCAAGAGATGCCTGGTTCATCAATCAGGTTCCAGGGAACAAACAGCTTCTGCAAGCCTATGGCTCGCTTATTTCCAGTGCGAAGGAAAGCATCGAGATATTGCCATTCCTTCCTGCTTTGGATGGGAATATGCTCAAGGCCCTCAAAGAGGCCATCGACCGTGGGGTAAAAGTCTCCATGGTAATCTCTTATGACCCACGTACTTCGGACAGGTATCTGTATCTTCCTTTGCTGGAGATTGGAGTGCAGATGAGATTGGAATCCGAAAAAGCTGATTTGGGGCTCCTCCACGAGAAGCTTATGGTGGTTGATGGGCGCTATGTGCTTTTTGGTTCGAGTAATTTCAATTATCGTTCCATGGCTCTCTCCTATGAATCATCAGCTATCATCGATGATCCTTCTTTTGCAGTGACGGTGCAAAAGCATTTCCAACAATACTTTGATGATGCGGTTGAAGTGTCCCTCGACGAAGCCAAGAAATGGAGAACCGTTGATAAATATCTGATGCATCTTCTCATGACGGTAGGTGGATGAGCATGAAAAAGCTAGTTTTGGTTCTTCTTCTCCTCAGTAGTCTCAATTTCTTGTTTGCCCGTAGCTTTGGGTATTTTGTCGCCCAGGATGGTGAAAAGACATCTTCCAATGCGTATGGAGGAGCTTCTTTCGGCCTGGTGCTCCAACCTTTCCAGCGTTCCTTTCTCAATCCTTCTCTCTTTGTATCCTTGAGCATGGGGACGGATATGCAATCGAGGTTTTTATTGCCGGCAGCCACGATGGGAGTGACGATAGACTTGTTTAGGACCATGAATCATCCTTTCATGTTTATTGCGCATAATAAGATAGCGTATGATCCGTCTGTTAGCGTAGGAATGCAACTCCGCTTTGACGATTCCACTCGTCCTGCCTTGTACTTTGGTGCGAGTCCGTTCAAGTTCAGTCAACCGGATTTCTGGTACGAATTCTGTAGTCCTTTCGGGACGTACAGCAACAAAGGATGGAGTTGGGGTGTAGCCATATTTAGGTTCACCTTCTTATGCCTATGAGAAAAAAAATAATGGTTCTGTTGACAACGCTTTTGTTTTTTGGCTCGGCTTTGAGTGCCAAGACTGATTATTTTGATTTGGGTGTGACGGTAGGGTCGCGTTCTCATTTTTTTGAGAGAGGATATGATACTTCCAAATTGTCCTTGCAATATGGCTTGACGATGGGGCTCTCGGATGTGTATGAACTGGACATCACCGCAACGAGCCAATTGGTCCCTTCTTTCTTTGGGGATACCTCAGCTCAGGTTTTAATCCAGCGTTCCCTTCTGGGATTCCGTAACAGCGGGACCGAGATTGCGGGTATGGGCTTCAACATGCTTCTGGGGGCAGGAGTGGGGTTTAGCACCTACAATCCCTATGCCAAGTTCTCCCTCACCCATCTGTTGGTCTCCTTCACCCCTGCGGTGGCTGGTTCCCCTTCTCTATGCAAGCGTGAAAGACTGCTGACCTTTACCTTGGGCATCAATATTTATACACAGCAGGTCAGCCTTTATCTTGATATCCTCACGGATGATTTCTATTTCTTGGGGACTTACAAGGATCATCAACGCTAGCACTTCTCCAGGGCCATGATCTTGTCGACCCTCCGCTGATGTCTTCCTCCCTGAAAAGTCGCATCCATGAACGCGTCCAGCATGGCAAGAGGAGATTCGCTGTATTCGATTCTTCCTCCGAAAGCTATGAAGTTGCAGTCATTATGCTCCTTTGCTTTCTGTGCTGCAAAACAGTTCTGGGGGAGAGCGCAGCGGATACCCTTGATCTTGTTGGCACTGATGCTGATCCCTATTCCTGTCCCGCAACATACGATACCAAATTCATATCCACCTTTTTTAAATTCCGTGGTGGCCTCAAGAGCGATATCGGGGTAATCGACACTATCCTCGGTGAATACCCCCAGATGGTTCACTTCACATCCTCTTTCTTTAAGATGGGCAACTAGTTTCTGTGCCAGTTGTACCGCCCCGTGGTCGTTTGCAATGACAATCTTTGACATGCCTAATCCTCCTCATCAAGGATACTTCAATATTCCTTGGCTGAGAAGATGAAAATAAGGTAATATCAGGTGAGGAGCTTTTTGTGGCAGAGATTTTAATTGTTGGACATCGTAATCCTGATATGGATAGTGTATGCAGCGCATATGCATATGCCTATTTGAAGAACAGCCAGGACAAGGCGAATACCTATGTACCTGTGCGTTGTGGCAATCTCAACGACTCAACCAAGGCACAGTTCGAGCGAATTGCAGTGACCCCTCCCAAGTTCATAAGGGATGTCCGCTGCCGTCTCGCCACGGTTGTCAGAACCAATGAGCAGAGTCTTGATTATCTTGATCCCGTTTACAACCTGGTCTCTCTTTTCAACCGTAATCCCTCTGTGGTGAGTGTCGTGGATAACGGCTCGTATTGTGGGTTGCTAAGTATTGATGAGGTCAATAAGTTTTTCCTTCGGGAGAACAGTGGGAAGCGTCCAATTTATCATTTTGTAGTAAACAACATTCCCAAGGTGCTGCATGGCGAATTTCTCAAGCGTGGGGAGATGGATGAGTTTGATAGTCCTCTTATCGTGGGAGCCATGCGCTATACGGTGTTCTGCTCCCATCTCGATGCTCTTGATAATCCCAAGCCTCTTCTTGTAGTGGGCGACAGGGAGGACCATATCAAGCGGGCCATCGCCAAGCAGATACCTTGCATCATCCTCACCGGATTGGATACAGGACTGACCAGTTCGGTTGATTTCTCTCAGTACAAGGGGACCGTGTTCATCAGCGAAGAGGATACCAGTGAGACCTTGAGGTTATTGAGATTGTCGATTCCAATCAGATGCCTGATGGATGAGAATCCCCCTGCCTTGCAGGATGACCAGCTTTTTGATGAGGCGAAGACCATACTTTCCTCCAGCCATTTCAGAGGCATGCCGGTATTTCATGAAAAAACATGGATGGGTTTTGTCACCCGTCGATGCTTCTTGGAAAAACCCAAGACCAAGGTGATACTGGTTGACCATAATGAGAAGGAGCAAAGCGTGCCTGGTATTGAGGAAGCGGAATTGATTGAGATAATCGATCATCATAGGATGGGGACAATCAAGACACCCAATCCCATCTATATCTTGTGTGATCCGCTTGGCTCCACTTGTACAATCGTGTATCACTTGTTTGTAAGACAGGCTATCCCGATTCCCGTTTCTATCGCCAAGGTGTTGCTCTCAGGTATCGTGAGCGATACCGTCATGCTCAAAAGCCCGACCACCACAGCAGAGGACAGGGTGGCGGTCGATGCGCTTTGCAAGATAGCAGGGCTGGAAAACGTGGAGCAGTTTGGCAATGAGATGTTTTCCAGCGGAACTTCCTTGGAGGGGAAGGACCCTCGTAAGCTCATTGAGTCTGACTTCAAACAATACAGCGAGAAGCAAAAGCGTTTTGGCATTGGACAATGTGAGGTGACCACCCTCAGCAATGTCGATGAATTCAAAGATTCTCTTTTTGAAAGTCTTGCTGCGGTACGGCATGATAACAATCTGGATTTCGCTTTGTTTCTCATAACGGACGTGATACATGAGAATAGTGTGTTGCTTTCCAGCGGGTTGGGTTTTTACGAACCAAAGCTGGCCTATACTCAAGAAAGTCCGCATAAATTCCTGCTTCCCGGGGTGCTCTCAAGAAAAAAACAATTGTTGCCTGAAGTGCTCAGGGTATTGGAGGAGCTCTAGGCGATGGTGTTGATATTGTAGATGGAGGGAATGGTCTTGAGGCTCTTCATTATCTTGATGAAGTCTTCCTCCTTGGTCACCTCCATCGAGAAATTCCCAATGAGCTTGCCTTCTTCATCATCATGAAGATTCCCTCCGGTAAGATGTCCCTGGTACTTCCTTATTGCACCTTCGATTTCCCCGAACAGGTCGTTGGTGCGCTTGCTCACCACAGAGAAATTCCTAGTGAGCTTTGGATTTCCCGTCTCCCACTCGACATCGATGGAACGATCGACCACCTCGGTCATGTTTTTCAGGTTCGGGCAATCCTTGCGATGGACGATGATCCCTCTTCCTCGGCTGATATAGCCGACTATCTCATCACCACGTACGGGATTGCAGCATTTTGCCAGGTGGATCATCATGTTCTTCTCGTCCCCTACTCGTAATTTCATACGTTGGGGATCATTGATATGGCGGACTATGCCATCCGGATCAGGGGTGAACGAGGAAGGATTTCCGGATGGGGTATCCTGTTTTGGCGGTACCACCTCCTCTTCCTTTCGTTTTGCAATGATATCCTTGTCAATGAGGATGTTCTCATCATATTTGTTCAACCATGCCTTGATCTTCTTTCGTGCGCCATTGGTATTGGCATACCTGAGCCACGAGACATGGGGTCTGGCGTTCGGGCTGGTAAGTATCTCGATGACCTGGGTGTTTTTCAGTGGTTGGTTGAGGGCGATAATCGATCCGTCCGCCTTGGCTCCGACCGTATGATTCCCGACCTCGGTGTGGATTTGATAGGCAAAATCCATTGCTGTCGAGTTGGAGGGCAATTCGACGATATGGCCTTGGGGGGTGAACACATAAATGGTGTCCTTGAGTAACTCACCCTTGATGTCTTCCATGAATGATTCGCTGTGTTCGATTTCATTGGACCAGGTCTTGAGCTTGGAAAGTATCTTGGAGAACTGTTCATTATCCAGGCGGGTCCATGAACCGCTTTCGCTTCCTGTCTCTGCCTTGTACGTCCAGTGGGCGGCGATTCCATATTCGGCGGTATAGTGCATTTCCTTGGTGCGTATCTGTATTTCCAGCAATTTACCATCAAGGGACATGACTGTGGTGTGGAGACTTTGGTAGTTGTTTGCCTTTGGCATGGCGATATAGTCCTTGAATCTGCCTTCGATAGGAGGCCAAAGGCTATGGATTACTCCCAGTATGGTATAGCATTCCGTGACTGTATTGCAGAGGATTCTCACTCCAAGTATGTCAAATATCTCATCGATTTCCTTTTTCCGTTTCTTCATTTTCATATAGACGGAATAGGCATGTTTTACCCGGCTGGTCACGAAGATATCGGAAAGCTGGGCATCGCTGCAAGCGCGGTAAATGCTTTTCTCAACGCGTCCCAGATAAGCCATCTGCTCACTCTTTTTCCCTAATAGATAATCCTGGATATACTGGAAGGTATCGGGTTTAAGGACCTTCAGCGACAAGTCCTCCAGTTCATCCTTGAGCCAGGAAATACCGAGTCGGTCGGCAAGAGGGGCGAAAATATCCAGGCATTCCTGTGCTATCTCCTTGGCCCTTTCAGGTTTGAGATGCTGCAAGGTACGCATGTTGTGAAGTTTGTCGGCGAGCTTGATGATAATCACCCGGATATCCTTGCTCATGGCAAAGAACATCTTCCGTATGGTCTCGGCTTCAGCCGCACTTTTGTTCATGGTCTTCAGATTGCCGATCTTGGTGACACCTTCGACCATGTCGGCCACGGATTGTCCAAACACTTCAGCCAGTTCCTCATAGTTGGTCTGGGTATCCTCGATCGTGTCATGAAGCAACCCTGCACAGATGGTGTCCGCATCCATTTTCAGCTTGATGAGGATTTCTCCTACTGCAAGAGGATGGATGAGATACGGTTCACCGCTGGCACGTTTCTGATTTTCGTGTTTTTGAGCGGCAAAGGTAGCGGCTGCCAAGATTTTTTCTTGGTCTTCCTTGGGGTATTTGAAAGCTTTCTGTATGAATCGTTCTATCATCTGCTCGTACATGGTCGCTCTCCATAAACCACTCGCTCTTTGCCTGCGAGATCCTTTTCACTGTAAACATTATTAAAACCGTTGGCAAGCAAAAGCGTTTTCACAGCTTCAATTTGTCTCCAGTCACACTCGAGGAACAACAGGCCCGGACCTTTAAGATGGAAAACACTTTCTTGAATCAGCCGCCTAATGAGAGAGAGCCCGTCCTCGTCGAATCCTTGCAATGCCATGCGTGGTTCCTTCTTTACTTGTTTATCCGTTTCCTCTATCCATTTCTCGGTAAGATAAGGAGGGTTGGCCACGATAAGATCGAATTTCTCATTTATTTGGGAAAACAGATCGCTTTGCATCACCCGGTATGTCTCTTTGCAAAGCCTTTGGGCGTTTTCTTCAGCAACTGCCAGGGCATCACTTGACAAGTCACTTAAGGTGACAGGGCAGTGGAGGGCGTTGCTCAGTGTGATGCCGATGCACCCACTTCCCGTACAAATATCCAGCATATTCCCAATGGGAATCTTTCGGCTGAGCACCGCCTCCACCAAAGTCTCCGTATCACTACGGGGAATGAGCACTCTTGGATCAACCTTGAAGTCAAGGTTGTAAAACTCCCTATGCCCAAGGATATACGCCATAGGGACACTTTGTAACCGTTTCTCAAGAAAAGCATGAAGCCTTTTCCCTTCCTCTTCAGAAAGGATATGATTCCGCTTGGTTATCAGTGCGGTACTGTCGAAACCTGTAGCCGCTTGCACCAGAAGTCTGGCATCCAAATTTGCGGTGTCGGTGACTTCAGCCTCGCTAAGGGCACACCGGCAAGCCCAGACTGCTTCATAGGTGTGCATCTGATTCATTAGGCTTCCTTGAGCGCCGCTTCACCTGCAGCAATTTTGAGAGGGACGATCACCTGGTCAAGATCACCTGCAAGAATCAAATCCAGTTTATACAGGGTGAGGTCAATTCGATGATCAGTCAACCTATTCTGGGGAAAATTGTAAGTCCTGATTCGCTCTGAGCGGTCGCCGCTGCCCACCATGCTTTTTCTTGTTGCCGCACGCTCTGCATTCTTTTTTGACTCTTCCAGGTCATACAACCTGGCACGAAGCACCCTCATCGCTTTATTTTTATTCTTGAGCTGACTTTTCTCATCTTGTTGGATGACCACCAGACCTGTCGGGATATGGGTAAGACGGACAGCACTGTCGGTGGTGTTGACACATTGTCCCCCATGTCCACCTGCGCGCATGACATCAATCCGCAAGTCTTCATCCCTGATGACGATGTCCGTTTCCTCGGCTTCAGGCAGCACCGCCACAGAGGCGGCCGAGGTATGGATACGACCGCTGTTCTCCGTCTCAGGAACCCGCTGTACCCTGTGCACTCCGCTTTCCCAGCGCAAGGAGCCATATACATCCTTACCGCTGATTGAGAGCACTATCTCCTTATAACCTCCAAGAGCTATCTCGTTGGAGCTCATCACTTCGATCTTCCAGCCTTTTGCCTCACAATAGCGACGGTACATATCATACAGGTCGGCAGCGAACAAGGCCGCCTCGTCTCCTCCTGTACCAGCTCGTATTTCCATGATAATGTTTTTGCCTTCAAGAGGGTCGGGAGGTATGAGCAATACTTTCACTTCTTCCTGACGGGCATCGAACTTCGCCTTGAGCTCCGCAAGTTCTTCCTTTGCCATATCGACCATTTCGGAATCACTTTCGTTATGTAGCAGCTCAGTGGCATCTTTGATCTGCTTGTCAAGGTTGTTCAATTCCTCAAGCTTTTCGACAACAGGTGCCAGATGCGCCCTATCCTGCATCAGTGCCTTATACAGTTTCATATCTGAAGTTACTTCAGGAGTGGAGAGTTTCTCATCCAGTTCCTGAAGCTGTTTGGTAAATTCGGGTAGCTTCTCAAGCATACAAACTCCTAATCTTGTAAAAAAAGAGTATATCCCAAATAGGAGCAAACATCCAGAACCTTAAGTGGTTGCTGGCTATTTCGGATGCCGTATTATAAGGAGTATGTCTCTCGTAGTGAAAACAAAGCTCATAAGAGAGGAATGATGTGCCTGCAAGAAAATATTTGGATACACAGACATGGGTAAGTGTCCTGTAGGCGCACATGGGGAAATCCCAGGAAACTAGATTTGTTTGTCGTTGGAGAAACGTACTACCATATGTACCACGGCGGGCTGGTTGGAATTGTTCTCAATTGAGTGGTTTACATCACAGTGATATACGATGAAATCGCCCTTTTTGAGTTCAGCGGTGTTCTCGCCCACGGTGACTTTCACATTACCCTTGATGATGGTAAGGAATTCCTGGGTCCCTGCATAGTGGGGTTCGCTATGCAATGCAGTATGGGGCTCGAAACTACAGAGATACATCTCCAGGTCCTCGGCCATATTCAGAGAGGTGAGCACATGGATGGTGACTCCATTCTCAATTGTCTCTACTTTCGCATTGCCATTCTCCGCAGGATTGACGTTGAACAGCCGTTTTGGCTCCGCAATAGTATCAAGCAGTTCGTTCAACTCCACGTTCAGGCCCCTGGCTATTTTCCATACGGTGGCGACAGTGGGATTCACTTTTTCCGATTCAATCTGGGACAACATTGCTTTTGACACTCCCGAACGTTCTGAAAGTACATTCAGGGTCAATTTCTTTGCAGTACGGATTCTTGCGATGTTCTTTCCAATTTTTGGAGGGTTTTCCATAGATACTCCTTGAAAAAGAGTTTGACATATCAAACTTTGTTTAATATACTAAACATTGTTGTATTGTAAAACAGAGATACCGAGCTGTCAACGGGAGGAAGGTATGAAAAATATTCTCATTGTTGGTTCCCTTGGACAATTGGGGTCGGAAATAGCCGTGGAATGCCGTCGCCGGTATGGTGCGGACCATGTAGTGCTGACTGATATTCGTGATGATGTGAATCTCCCGCTTGTCCATGGCGGACCTTTTTTCAAGATGGACTGCCGTGATGGCAATAAACTTGCTGAGTTGGTGGATACCTATCATATCGATACCATTTATCATCTAGCTGCCATCCTCTCGGCCACTGCGGAAAAGAATCCCCAGAACGCATGGGCGATCAACATCGGAGGGCTGATGACCACTTTGGAAGTTGCCCGTGAGAAATCCACTGCGGTGTTTGTGCCTTCTTCCATTGGAGCTTTCGGTCCGACCACGCCCAAGGTCTATACCCCTCAGGATACCATACAGAGACCGACATCGATGTATGGGGTTTCCAAGGTTGCCGGAGAGCTGCTCTGTGATTATTACTATCATAAGTATGACTTGGACACCCGTGGGGTGAGATTCCCGGGGGTCATCAGCAATATGACGCCTCCTGGTGGTGGTACCACTGACTATGCTGTCGACATTTATTATGAAGCGGTGCGCAAGCATCATTATACTTGTTTTCTTTCCGCGGATACCTATCTTGATATGATTTACACTCCTGATGCGGTAAGGGCCGCCATCGAGATAATGGAAGCCGATCCGAAAAGGCTAAGGCATCGGAATGCCTTTAATATCGCATCGATGAGCTTTTGTCCTGAGGACATCGCGGCCTACATCAGGAATTACATCCCGGATTTTACAATCAGCTATGAGATTGATCCTGTCAGGCAGGCTATTGCGGATAGCTGGCCTGATTGTCTGGAGGATTACGCTGCAAGGGTTGAATGGGATTGGAAGCCACAATATGACTTGAATTCCATGACCCGTGATATGATAGAGACGATCACTAGGAGGGATAAGGAAAATGCTTAGTATGAAACTCAAGCAGGAATTGGAGGCTTTTGTTCAAGAACAGGCAAAAGCCGGGACTCTGAAGAACGAACGAATCATTGAAAGCCCGCAAAGTGCCTCAATTTCTGTCGCAGGCAAACCTGTGCTGAACTTTTGTGCGAATAATTATCTTGGCCTTTCCGATGACAAGAAGGTCATCCAGGCCGCCAAAGATGCGATGGACATCTGGGGATACGGTCTTTCCTCTGTCCGTTTCATCTGCGGGACCCAAGTCATCCATAAGCAATTGGAAGAGGCCATCTCGGCTTTTTTCCATACCGAGGATACTATCCTTTTCTCAAGTTGCTTTGATGCGAACGGTGCTCTTTTTGAGCCGTTGGTAGGCGAAGGCGATGTGATTATCAGTGATGAGTTGAACCATGCGTCCATCATCGATGGGGTCAGGTTGAGCAAGGCTCAAAGATTGAGGTACCGGCATTCGAATATGGAGGAACTGGAGCATTGTCTCATTGAAGCCCAAGGTGCGCGAAGAAGAATCATCTGTACTGACGGGGTGTTCTCCATGGATGGGGACATCGCCTGCCTGGATAGGATTTGCAGTTTAGCCGAAAAGTATGACTCCCTGGTCATGGTTGACGACTCCCATGCTTCAGGATACATCGGCAAGACAGGAAGAGGAACCGGTGAATACTGGGGTGTCCAAGAAAGAATAGATTTGATGACCACCACGTTCGGCAAGGCTCTCGGGGGAGCATCTGGTGGCTGCATTACTGGTCGGAAGAGCTTGATTGACCTTTACAGGCAACGTGCCCGTCCGTATCTTTTCTCCAACACCGTGGCCCCCGCCATTTGTGGTGGCACCCTTCAGGTCCTGAAGATGCTTTCCTCCAGCAATCCCTATGCAAAAAAGACAATGGAGAATGCTTTGCATTTCCGTTCTTCCATGGAGCAGGCGGGGTTTGATCTGGTCAAGGGGGATACCGCTATTGTGCCTGTCATGATTTATGATGAGACCAAGGCTGTCGCGATGGCTGATGCGCTTCTTAAGGAAGGAGTGTATGTCATTGGCTTCACCTATCCTGTGGTTCCCAAGGGGAAGGCAAGGATTCGGGTGCAATTGTCAGCGGCTCACACGGCAAGCCAGATTGATGATGCGGTGCATGCGTTTATCAAGATTGGCAGGATGATGAATATCATCAAATAAAGAAAAAGCCTTTAATTGTCAGGTCATCTTCCTTAGGGGGGATGACCTGAATTTAAATTGAAGTGAAAAAGTTGTTTGGAATAGGATAAGGGGTTTCCTTTTTTGAAAGAAGTGATATTATTTGTTGGTACACTGTTCGAACAAACTAGGAGATAGACATGCAGTATGGTTATTTTGATGATGCTAAGCATGAATATGTGATTACCCGTTTCGATACTCCCTACCCTTGGATCAACTATCTTGGTGAGGAGAATTTCTTTTCCTTGATATCGAATCTGGGTGGAGGATACTCCTTTTACAAAGATGCCAAACTTCTCCGGCTTACCCGTTATCGCTATAACAATGTTCCTACTGATGCGGGAGGCAAGTATTTCTACATCAATGAAGGAGGAAAGCTTTGGAATCCATCTTGGATGCCCTCCAAGACCAAACTTGACAGCTATGAATGCCGTCATGGGCTGGGCTATACAACCATAACTGCAAGCAGGAACGGTCTTGTCGCATCACAGACCTCATTGGTCCCTCTTGGCGATGATTGTGAAGTAACCCGGCTTGTATTGAGAAATGACTCAGCCCGGGAAAAGTGTTTCACGGTATTCTCTTTTGTCGAATGGTGCCTTTTCAATGCTCTAGATGATATGACCAACTTTCAACGAAATTATTCGATTGGTGAAGTTGAAGTTGAGGGCTCGGTCATCTATCACAAGACGGAGTACAGGGAAAGACGCAATCATTATGCCTTTTATGCCGTCAATGCCCCCATCGATGGGTTTGATACGGACAGGGAATCCTTTATCGGGCTTTATAATGGTTTCGGGGACCCTTCCGTTCCTCTTTCCGGTAAGGCGAAGAATTCCCTTGCAATGGGATGGGCTCCCATCGCATCCCATCAGATTGATGTGAGGCTTCTCCCTGGTGAGGAAAAGAGCTTTCTTTTCACCTTGGGTTTTGTTCAAGTTGATAAGGATAAGAAATGGGAGAGGCAGGGGGTGATCTCCAAAGAAAACGCCAAGGAATTACTTTCCCATTTTCAAACTGATACGCAGTTCGCTGATGCCCTGACAGCCATCCATGCTTATTTTGATGAGCAACTTTCACATTTCCAGACCCAGACTGAGGATGACAAGTTCAATCGTATGGTGAACATCTGGAATCCTTACCAATGTACCGTGACCTATCATCTGTCCCGTTCCGCCAGTTATTTCGAATCAGGGATTGGAAGAGGCATGGGCTTCAGGGATTCAACCCAGGATTTGCTTGGTTTTGTGCATATCTTGCCTGATCTGGCCCGCCAGCGCATTTTGGATATCGCCTCTACCCAAAAAGAGGATGGCTCGGCTTACCATCAGTACCAACCTCTTACAAAGAAAGGCAATAATGAGATAGGGAGCGGGTTTAATGATGATCCCTTGTGGCTTATCTATGGAGTATCCGCCTACATCAAGGAAACAGGGGATGTTTCGATACTGGATGAGCAGGTCCCCTATGATAGTGACAGGAAGAAAGCCCGCCCTCTCTTTGACCATCTGGTCCGTTCCTTCCATCATGTGACCAACAATCTTGGTCCTCATGGGTTGCCCCTGATAGGAAGGGCGGATTGGAATGATTGTCTGAACCTGAACTGTTTCAGTGAGACACCTGGAGAACCGTTCCAGATTACCGCAAATTACGAAAGCGGCAAGGCAGAATCTGTGTTTATCGCCGGTATGTTTGTTGCCATTGGTGAGGATTACCAGAGAATCTGCCAGCATTCAGGTTTGAAGATGGAGGTCGGTTTTGCCAAGGACTCAGTGGAGAAGATGTATGACAACATCATTACCTATGGATGGGATGGCAAATGGTTCCTTCGCGCCTACGATGCTTTTGGGAATAAGGTCGGTAGCCATTCCTGTGAAGATGGGAAGATATACATAGAAAGCCAGGGTTTTTGTGTGATGGCTGGCATCGGGATGAAGGAAGGGTATGCCCAAAAGGCGATGGAAAGCGTGGAAGAGCATCTGGAGACTCCCTATGGTATTTCTCTTTTGGATCCGCCGTACAAAGAATACCACAAGGAATTGGGCGAGGTGTCTTCCTATCCACCCTCCTATAAGGAGAATGGAGGAGTCTTCTGCCACAATAATCCTTGGATTACTATTGCGGAGACCATGTTGGGACATGGGGACCATGCCTATCAGACCTATTGCAAGATATCTCCTGCCCATAATGAGGGGAGAAGTGAGATTCATAGATTGGAGCCTTATGTATACGCCCAGATGATTGCTAGCACCTATGCAAAGATTCCAGGGGAAGCGAAGAATTCCTGGCTTACAGGAACTTCTTCCTGGGCCCTTTATTCGGCAACCCAGTATATCCTGGGAATCAGACCCCAGTTTGAGGGTCTTCTCATTGATCCCTGCATCCCGTCATCCTGGAAAGGCTTTAGTGTCACTCGCAAGTTCCGTAATGATACTTACCAGATTGAGGTAAGTAATCCTTTCCATGTACAAAAGGGTGTGGGCGAAGTTACCATCGATGGAAAGCCTTGTTCCCCTTTGCTTCCTGTCCCGGGGGATGGCAAGATACATATTGTCAAGGTAGTGATGCGCTAGAGATGCACAAACGGCTACGTTGTGAACGTAGCCCTGCAAGTGAGGAAACAGGATTCCTCACTTGTCATCGATGGCAAATGACGAGCCTAATGCTGCAGGAGAGGCAAAACTACCTTTCTTGCTTTGATTAATGATTGTCATGGCCGACAATACAATAAGCGTGATGAAATAAGGTGCAATGGACAAGAACTGGCTGGGAATGAACATCTTCAGGCCCGCCGCCTGCAAGCTGAACTGCAAACTGGTTATACCTCCGAACACCAAGGTTCCGATGACTACCTTCCCAGGATTCCATCCGGAGAAAATCACCAAAGCAATCACTATCCACCCTTTTCCTCCTGTCATGTTCTCATTCCACGAGGGGGTGAAAGCCAGTGAGAGACATGCTCCTCCAAGACCGGCGAAAGCCCCTCCTATGGTGGTGTAGACATATCTGGTCAGACTTACCGGGATACCCATGGCGGCAGCGGTATGGGGATTCTCTCCTACCGCACGGACAGATAAACCAAATTTGGTCTTGTACATGAAGACCCAGGCCAGAGGTAACAGAATATAAAGGAAATACGTCAGGATGCTTACATCAAACAACGCTCCAAACACAGGAATCTTGGAAAGGCCCGGTATGGCGATATCATTGAACTTGGTCGGCAGGTTCATGCCTGCCATGTTGAAATTGTTGGAAGCTGGTCCCAGCCGTTGTCCCAGATAGTTGGCAAGTCCTGATCCGAACATGGTGATTGCCAGACCTGACACGACCTGGTTTGCCCTCATGGTGATACAAAGGAAGGCATGGATGAATGACAGGACCGCACCGCAAAGCATGGCGACTAATAATCCGAGTGCCAGACTTGAGGTGAAATAAACGGTGACAAAGCCTGTAAGGGCCCCTAGAAGCATGACTCCTTCCATGCCAAGGTTCAAAATGCCTGTCTTTTCTGTGAACACCTCCCCCAGTGTTGCATAAGTCAGGGAGGTTCCCATGGCCAGGGTCACCGCAAGCAGTTTCGTGATGAAGTCGAATATATTCATTTCTTTGCCTCTCCAACGGCGACCTGCTTCTTAATAAAAAGCAATTTATAATCGGTAAATATGGAACCTGCCAAGAGCGGAAGCAGGATCAACCCTTGGAGTACATCCCCCATAGCCGCCGGAAGCTTCATGATTTTCAAGGCATCCGAGCCGGTTTTCAATGCCGCCATAAGAATGGAGACCAATATCGATCCGAAGGGGTTCAACCCTCCCATCCATGCAATGATGATACCTGTGAAACCATACCCATTATCCACACCCTTGGTAAGGCTGTGGGTCACCGCAGCCGCCTCAATGCCACCGGCGAGTCCTGCGATGGCACCACTAAGAAGCATGGCGAGGATGATATTCTTCTTGATGGAGACTCCTTGGCATTCGGCTGCCCTTGGATTCTTTCCTATCATGTTCAACTCAAAGCCCCAACGGGTTTTATACATTACAAAATAAAGGATAAAAACCAAGGCAATCGCAAAGAACACCCCATAATGAATCTTTCCCCAGAAAGAGGGAAGCCAGGCATATGAAGGATAGTCAACCGTTCCCATATTGCCTCTGGGTGCTTTCCATCGGGTGATATATAAGTATTCGGCTATACCTGTCGCAATGTAGTTCATCATCAGTGTGGTAAGAGTCTCATCTATCTTCCATTGTGCTTTCAGCACACCGGGGATTCCTCCCCAGAATGCCCCGAATACCAATGACATCAACAAGGCGACGGGAAGCATCATCCCTTTAGGGAGCCATGTCCAGAACTGCATTACCCATGTTATTCCGATAACTCCAAAGACATATTGTCCTTCGGCGCCGATATTCCAGAACTTTAGCTTGAAGGCTATACCTACAGCAAGGCCACACATGAGAAGAGGTATTGCCTCTCGTATTGTGTACTGGAATTTCGTCCTGGAACCAAATGCACCCCGGAGCATGGCAAAATAGGCTTTCAACGGGTTGGCTCCGCTTGCCCTGAGCACGATGGCACCCAGAAGGAGGGATATGATCAAGGAGCAAACAGGGACCAGGAAAGTCATCATGTGTGATCTCTGATTTCGTTTCTCAAGTGCGACTCTCATGCCTGCCTCCTGGAAACACCAGTCATCATCAACCCTAATGCCTCGGTAGTCGCGTCTTTCACGTCAAGTATACCCATGATTTGCCCTTCGAACATCACTGCAATCTTGTCTGCAACCATTTGTAATTCCTCAAGTTCCTCGGAGACAAGCAGAACAGCAGAGCCACTGTCTCTTTGCTTGATGAGATTTTGTCGTACCGTCTCGGTTGCCCCCACATCCAGTCCTCGGGAAGGATACACAGCGATAAGTATTCCTTTGCAATTGTCCATCTCCCGTGCAAGGATGGTCTTCTGGATGTTGCCACCGGAAAGAAATTTTGCACAGGTCTCTCTTGTAGGGGTCTTGATGCCGAACACCTTGATCAGGCGGTCAGCGAAAGAACGCATCTTGTTTTTTTTGATTACCAAATGATTTGAAAGTTCCCTGGTACGGTATTTTTTCATCGCCAGGTTATCTCCAACGCTCATGTCCCCTACAATACCCATCTTGCCCCTGTCTGCAGGAATATGGGATACCCCGTTCTTGATGACATCCAAAGGTGGATGGTTGGTCAGGTTTTTCCCGTTGATAAGTACCTCGCCGCTGGTTATGCGCCTGAGTCCAGTGATGGCCTCGGTGAGCTCCTGTTGTCCATTACCCGCAACCCCTGCGATTCCAAGTATTTCGCCGCCGTTAACCCTGAACGAGACATTCTCCAGGGCCGCCCGATTGCTTCCTGGAAGTTTTATTGTCAGATTCCTGACTTCCAGTTTTGTTCCCGTAGGGTGGTATGGTCCCCTGTCCAAGGTGAAAAGGACGTCACGTCCGACCATCATGTTGGCAAGGTCCTGTATTTTCTTGATTGTATTGGTAGGCACGATATTAATGCATTTTCCCTTCCGAAGGACCTGCACCGTATGGGAGAACTCCATAACCTCGTCCATCTTGTGAGTAATGAAAATCGCACTTTTGCCTTCGGCTAGCATCTTCTTTATTATTTCATTGAGGTCTCTGCTCTCGCCAGGAGTCAGTACCGCTGTCGGCTCGTCAAGAATAAGGATTTGGGCACCACGATAGAGCAGCTTGAGTATTTCAACCCTTTGTTGCTCCCCAACGGAAAGTTCCTGGATGTATTTGTCTGGATTAACCGAAAGAGAATATCTCGTGGACAACTCTCTGATTTTTGCCTTGATTTCATCAAGGGGAGGGATGAGTTGAAGGCCCTTCATGCCAAGAACAATGTTTTCAGCAACGGTCATATTACCTACCAGCATGAATTCCTGATGTATCATTCCTATCCCGAGCGCCATAGAGTTCTGAGGACTATGTATTTCTGCAAGCTTCCCATTGACGTATATCTCGCCGCTATCAGGCCTGTACAGGCCAACGAGCATGTTCATAAGGGTGCTTTTCCCAGCTCCGTTCTCTCCAAGAAGGGCCAGGACCTCTCCTTTGTGAAGAATGAGATTGACTGAATCATTAGCCAGAACCCCAGGGAAATGCTTGGTGATGTTCACCATTTGTACAACAACAGTATCTTGCATGCAACCCCTAAATTCCGATATTTATACGGATAAGTAATGAAAATAGGGGCGGGTTATCGCCCACCCCTATTTATTTTAAGGAATAAACCTATTTGACTTTTCCGACGACACCTTCGACAAACCAATCCATGGTCAGCATGTCGGAGTCGCTCATCTTAGCTCCAGCGTTCTGACGGATCTTGCCGGTGTTATCCTTCAACTCGCCCCAGAACACGTCGAAAGTACCTTTCTTGAGCTCCTCGGCCTTTGCTTTTACCTGAGCCTGGAAATCCGCACTTACAAGCGGGGACATTTCTGAGAGATACACGATGCCTTCGTTGGAACCACCCCAATAGGACTGATTGACGAACTTTCCATCAAGCACACTCTGGATTGAGGGGATGACATATTTTGACCAATCCCATTCCGGACTGCAAAGAACCTTGTCGTCCTTGATGATGGAGCGGAAATCAGCATTATATCCGATGGCATACTTGCCATGCTCCAAGGCAGCCTTTGCTGGCTCGGTGGTATCCTGATGCTGAGCCATCAGGTCCACACCCTGGTCAAGCAGGGAAACGGCAGCCTGACGTTCCAAGGAAGGGTCATACCAGGTATTAGTCCATACGACAGTCACGGTAGCCTTTGGATTGATGCTTCTTGCACCAAGTGTAAAGGCATTGATTCCACGGACAACCTCAGGGGTGTTGAATGCACCAACGTAGCCAATCTTGCCGGACGGGGACATCTTGCCGGCAACCATTCCTGAAAGATAACGAATCTGATACATTCTTCCAAAGTAATTGGACATGTTGGTATTGTTCTTCAGATACCCTGAGCAGTGCTCGAAATATACCTCTGGATGGGCATTGGCCACGTTCAGCATGTACTGCTGATAGTTATAGGAAGTTGCAAAGATAATCTTGCAACCTTCATCAATCAGGCTTTCCATTGCTCTTTCACTGTTTTCATTCTCTTCAACACTTTCCATTCGAACGACTTCAATCTTGTTCCCGAAGTACTTTTCAGCAGCCTTGGTTCCAAGATCATGAACATAGGTGTACCCCATGTCACCAACGGGTCCGATGTAGATCATACCGACCTTCAAAGGAGCATTTGTCTTAGCCGTCGCGCTCTCAGAGGTGCCCTGGGCAAATCCGAAGGAGCAGGCTAGCATAACCATGAGAAGCAATACAGTCAGTTTCTTCATATCTCTCTCTCCTGTTATTAGAAATAGCGATACACTGATAATAGCTGAAAAGCTAAATCTACACAAATTATAGAGGACGAATTTTGTGCTGTCAAAACTTAATTTTGATAGTATAATTAAGGGTATTCCCTTGTTTTTAAAGATTTTATTGAAAAATTCATAAGATTAATTGAATGAAATTGACCTAATATGAAAATACTGCTTATTTTACAACAAATAATTCTGTTTGTTTTGTTATTTGTTGCATTATTTTGATTTTCTCTCATGATGGGAGGTTTACGTGGGTAGCAACGCCTTGGATTGTTCCTTGTCCGATGCAAATATTTTTGTGCTGTAAGTTGTGAAACAAGAGGAAAAGAAAGGGGATACATGTTCAGATTTTTTAATAAACCTTTTCTCTTATAATGTTGATACTAGACTATCGGGAAATTAAAATGTAGTGTAATATGGCATAGCGTTTTTCAGTGAGGAAGCCAATGAATCTGAATAAGAAACTTGCATTGATAATTTTTTGCGCCATCTTTTACGTAAGTACAACGATATCAGCTCTTCCTACTGGTTTAGTAGTGAGGTCCTCGCTCTATGGGCCTGAGGCTGCAAGCAGTGCAGCGGAGGTCCTTCCTTTTCAGTCCTTTTCCCTTCAACTCGGACTGCAACCTCCCAAGGAGATTACCAATACCAATGCGGCCATTATTGCAAACCAGAGGGTGCTCAGTGCGATAAGTGATGCAGCTTATCCTGTTACGCCAGGGGATGTCTATCGTCTGATATACTTTGATGGGGCGAAACAGGTGTCGATGGATTTGCAAGTTGATAGCTCATATACTATAGATGTCCCACGGCTTGGTTTTGTGGATGCTTCCTCTCTTTCCTTTTCGCAACTTAAGCAGAAATTGTTTTCAATGGTTTCCTCTTACTCCTATTCGAATCCCCAGGTGGTTCTGCTTAGTACGGGGTCGTTCACGGTTTCCGTCATTGGTGAGGTCGAGGCGTCTCGCATGTATGAGGCATGGGGATTGAGCCGTCTTTCCTCTGTCTTGGACTGTGCTTCTTCCTACGCCTCAACCCGTGATGTCGCTGTCACTTCCAGCAGTGGGAAAACCGAGCACTATGACTTGTTTAAGGCTTTGAAGCAAGGAGACCTCTTGCAAGATCCTCTCCTGCGCAGTGGAGATGTCGTTACCCTGAGAAGAGCGGATAAGCTTGTCACCTTGAGCGGGAATGTGTACAGGCCGGGGACGTATCAGCTTGGTAAGGGCGAGGGTCTCAAGGAGCTTGTCTCCAGCTATGGAGGAGGAGTGCTTCCCGGGTCGAATATCCAGAACATCAGGATCCAGAGATATGATTCTCTCAAGGGGGCATGGGAAGCAGAGTATGCGGACCTGCTTACGGGCAGCACGTCTCTCTCCTCTCTTGATCAAGTGATTGTCGATACGGTGGTGGCAAACAATCAAAGTATAACCATTGAAGGCGCGATCAAGAGCGACGAAGCGTATGATGCGACTTCATCAACAGCTTTGGTTGGGCAAAGCAGTGGAAGAATATTCTATCAGTTCTATCCCGGGGAGACTCTTCAGCAGATGCTTCGTTTTATTTCTCCTCGGTTGATGACGGTAAGCGATCTGGAGCATGTGTATTTGACCCGTGAGGGCAAGAGATATCCTTTCGATACAACCAAGATGCTTTTGGGGTCAAGCCAAGACGAGCCGTTCGTCCTCCAGGCGAATGATGTCTTGACCATTCCATTCACCCAAAGGTTTGTCACTGTCACCGGGGCTGTGGTACGTTCCGGGGTGTATGCCTATGTACCGGATAAGACTGCGGATTATTATCTCTTTCTTGCCGGGGGTGCTACGAGTGATGCCTCCAAACCCCTTACTCTTACGATAACCGACAGTGAAGGTCATGGCCTTGAAAGGAATTCATTGATTCCGCAGGAAACAACCATTACCATCAAGGAAAATACATTTATAAAGAACCTTGCTCCAACTGTAGCGATAATAAGTTTGATAAGTGCGGTTGTTTCGATAATTCATTACTCGGTTTTAACTTCTACTTATTTGAAATAGGATGAGACATGAACGAAGAACAGCAAAAACAAAATCAGTCTGTGAATATTGAATATGAAAGGGAGGAAGAGGGGATTTCCCTTTCTGAGCTTTTTCAAATCATCAAAAGCCGATTTAAATGGTGTGTGGTTGGATTTGTGATCGTGCTTGCTTTGGGAATTGCGTATATCAAAACAACCATTCCCCAGTATGAGTCGAGCGCCACCATCCTTGTTGATCCTATCAAGCAGTCATCAACCATGGACAGTATCCTTACAGGGGATGTGACTGGTTCAAAGAAGATTGCGACGGAAGCGGAGTTGATTACCAGTTCCTTGAATATCAAGAAAGCCTTGTCGTTGCTTGATCTTTCTCTTTATCATAACAATGAGGGAGTTCCTTACAGTGATGGGACAATCCTTGGAGGCCCCAATGCCGTTGCATCCTTGAAAAAACGACTTGCAATTACTACCGTCAAGGATACCAACATCGTTAAGTTCACTTTCACTGACAGTTCCCCTTTGTTCGCCAGGGATTTTGTCCAGATGATCTGCTCGAGTTATGATGACATCCTTACCAGTATCTCCAAGGATTCGAAATCGGCCCAGCGCCAATTCATTGAGAATCAGATTCCTGTCAATGATGCTGAACTGAAAAAGGCCAATGACGCCTTGGGTGAATTTAGGGAAAATACCAATATCATTGAACTAACGGACAAGACTTCTTTGCTGGTGAGTGAGAATGTCTATTACCAGATGAGACTTGAGCCCCTGCAGATGGAATACAAGGAGGCTCAGGTCGGTATTGAGCAATACCAGAAAGATTGGAAGGAGTCAGGGCTCGGTCCTCTGCCCACTGTTGAGCAACTAAAACAGGATCCTCGGATAAGAGAGGAGCTGGCCAAGCTGCAAGACTTGTTACAAGAGTTGGTCATGTACGATGCTGTGAATGCCATGACGGTAGGTGGTTCTTCCAACATGGTTGGGGGGACTGGAACGATCATTGGTATGAACAACTCAACGATTAATGACACCTCGCAAACTATTTCACGGATTAGTGAGCTTACCAATTCGATTCTGCAGCTGAAGAAAACAATTCTTGACAGTGTGATAAGCCTTTGTGGAAAGAAGGTGGGTGATAATTACGATCAGTCCATAGCCAGGATGCTTGCCACGGAAGTTCAGATCGCTGTGTTGCAGGATCGGGCGGATATCTACAAGAATGAATTAGGGCAATTGCCAGGTTTGCAGCGGAAACTCTCGGAATTGCAAAGAGAAGTCAATGTATATGAATCTGTCGGTTTGAAGTTGAGGGATATGCTTCAGGAGACCAGGCTTGTGGAGGCGGCTGTCAGTGGTAATGTGAAGGTCATAGACACCGCTTCTTTCCCTGCCAGTCCAGTAAGTCCTAACAAGTTGTTGATCCTGGCTGTCTCAATGTTGCTCGGCCTGGCTATTGGAGTATTGCTCGCTCTCTTTGTGGATATGCATGATGACACGATACGGAATAATGTGCAGCTAAAGAAGATTCAGGGGGCGAAGATACCCCTGCTTTCCTGGATTCCTTTCATTCAGATACCCAAGGATAAGGAATATCCCACCCTGGTGGTTTATAACGACCCTTTGTCGTTTGAATCCGAACGATTTAAATTAGTTGCTAACTTATTGTATAGTAGAGAAATAGCCGGTAAGATATATTCCATTACCAGTTGTGGCATGTCTGAAGGAAAAAGCACTGTGATTGCCAATGTGGCAGTCTCTCTTTCCCAGATGGGCAAGAAGGTCCTTCTTGTCGACGGTGACCTTCGTGCTCCAAGTATAAGTAATTTCTTCAATATTAAGAATCATAAGCTTGGGTTGGTGGATAATGTCATCAAGGATGTGCCTCTGCAGGAGCTGATTGTGAAACCAATCGATGATATACCAAACCTGCATCTCTTGCCTGCTGGTTCCAAGCCGTTGGTTCCCGCAGCGATTTTCTCCAATCCAAATCTTAAGAAAATATTGGAGAAACTGAAATCCTTGTATGATTTCATCATCATTGATGCACCCCCTCTTCTTTATGCCTCCGAGCTGTTCTCTGTAGGCAAGATGACC
>JBAXZS010000002.1:0-36705 GCA_041670175.1 Sphaerochaetaceae bacterium
GTAGTTCCTGAAGTACCTTATTATTCCAGTACCGATACAAAAACGAAGGGCAATGGAAGAATTTTCTTTGGCCTCAGGTCAGGTCACCCCGGTACCTTCCAATCCCACCAATATTGGTAGCGGTAAATCCTTGGCTGTTCAGCAAAACACAGGCTCGTACACTGCGAGCCCCGCTCTGGCAGTATACGAACAGCGGAGTATTCTTGCGGTATCGCACTCCTCGTATCCTGTCGAGAGACACATTCAAACTTCCCGGAATATGCCCTGAGTGGTATTCCTCCGCTGTCCTGACATCAAGAAGGATAGCTCCAGGAGTAGACTTGAACTGAGCAAGCCCTTCGTTGATATCCTTCCGTTTTCCAAACAGGCTCAGCCAACTCATTGTATCATTCTCTCGATCATAGCCTTTGGCCTCACCCCCATGGAAGTGGCGGCCACTTTCCCATTCTTGAATAATAACAACGAGGGAATACTCATGATCTGGTATTGGCGTGCAAGTTCGGGTTCCTCATCCACATTCACTTTTCCCACCTTGATTTCCGGATGTTCTTCGGCGATTTGCTCAACAACAGGGGAAAGCATCCTGCAAGGTCCGCACCAAGAAGCCCAAAAATCCACGAGGACGGGCTTGTCCGATGAAAGAACATAACTGGTAAAATCCTTTGTATGAATAGCATTGACTGACATCTTATTTTCTCCTTTCCTTTGTGAGGATGTTTATAAGATAATTCAATGCCCATTTTTTTTCCGTGACTTTGTTACATTACTTCTTATTTCTGATTTGTTTCCGCCAGAATCTCCAGCCGTTTTCTATCTGTCAGGAAAATCTTCCCCCGTCCAAGCTTTACAAGCCCCTCACTTTGAAAATAATTCAACATCCGGGTGACCACCTCCCGCACACTTCCCAAATGATTCGCCATCTGCTCATGAGTCACATCAAGCTCATCACTACCAGTAAGACTGCTCTCCTGCACAAGAAACGCAGCAAACCGAGTATCCAGACGTTTGCTGAGCATCTGGTCCATAAGCCACATGACAGTGGAAAACCTTGAGGACATCAGTTCATTGGTATAGTTGGAAACAGGAGCGGAGACCTCCATCAGTCTTCGGTAGACATCCGAAGGGACATGCAGCACTTCGGTATCCTGCTCGGCGGAAACCAATACATCAAACTGAATGTTATGCATAATACAGGAAGCGGAAAGCAAACAGACTTCTTTCGCAAATAGACGATATAAGGTCAATTCTTTTCCACTATCCGTGATGACATACACTCGAAGCTGACCACTGACCACTAAAAGAAGACCTATACAGTCATGAGAGCCTCTATGCAACATTGTTCCCTTTTTATAGCTACGGGAACGTACATTCCTTGTCAGAACAGCCTGTTGCTCAGGAAGAAGTTTTTCCCAGAAAGGTAAATAACGACGAAAATCTATTTGCAACCCAGACATAAAGACCTCTTTTGGACAGTATCGTTCTCATTGGCATCACTGACAAGACCTGAAAGAAAAGACTGGGGTCCTCAAGAAAAAGGGCCTCAGTCTTTGCCTTGCCTTAAGTTATTAGAACTTTCCTATATTGAGAAGGAAAATTCATCCGTAATGACACCTTTCTCGTCCTGTGGGTTCTTAATCTCCACCTTAGGGGCTACATACTTGGTGAGCCAGATATCCTGACCAGCATCTTGATTGGCCACCAAGGTAGGAATGGAGATGATTACCATATCCTCTCCCACAGGAATCTTGAATTTTTTGGTAATCGTGACCTCATTCCAATTTGCATCGGTATAGCTTACCGTTATCTTGTGACTTTGATTGGTGACCACAGACTTATCACGATCACGGGCTGCCAATTCCAAAGCCTCTGTCCTGTCCACCTGCACGGTGACTAATTTCAAGGCCTTGGCCTCAGTCCCACTTGCAAGGGTAACAGTTTTGTTATCCAAAAGAACAGTATGCTCTCGCCCGATGAAGTACATCATTACTCCAACAAGAATAACAACTACAATTGCAACCAGGCGAATAAGCAATTTTTTGCCACATCTCAGCTTCATTACTTGCTCTCCTTCTGCTCAGCAGCCAATCTAGCACCTTCATAGCCTTGTTCTCTCTTCTTGCGAATTTCATAGAGCACCAGACTTACCGTGATGACTCCATAGGAGACGAATACTCTAAAATACTCTCCGAGTTGGGCCTGCCCGATAAGATTTTTGCCTGCCATAGGAGAAATGATGAACATCAGATGAAACAAGATGACTCCTAAAAAGACATTGCGTATGTTTGCCTTGGCAACAGATGCTCCTCCAACAAGCAGGGCCGCAACACTGAACATCCCAATCTGTGAATGGCTGTTATAGGTATTGAGCGTGCCAATATTCTGAAGATAGATAATCATGCCGTATCCAGCGAGCACTGTACTGATGATGATGGACACGATCCTGGTCCTCTCAACCTGGATTCCCGCAGCCCGGGCGACTTCCATATCCTGACCCACCGCCCTCATGTCCTGTCCAAGCTTGGTCTTCTTGAACCAAAGAATAAAAAAACAAAGGAGGGCGATGATGGCAACAGTAGCAATCGGAAAGGTTATTCCAAAAAGCTTTATTGTCAACAGGCTGTCCAGACTCTTGCGGATGCCTGCAAGATTCACCGTATTGCGGATCCCGTAGCCACGAGGCAGGACAAGACTAGGGCTTCGGACAGGAATCAGGGATCCCATGCCGTACAGGACCACAAGCTGATAAATACCATTCATAAAAAACCCGATGATATAGCTGGTCACCATCTCACGGCCTTTGGCCATGTTCAGTATCTTCCCACACCACCATCCAAGCAAAATGGAGATAGGAGTCGATATGATGGCAGCCAGGACCATCCCTGGAATTCCCACCACACCCCAGTCGCTGATGTAGATGAGGCCAATCTGACCAGCCATGGCTCCAAGGGTCATCCCGAAATTCAATCCCATGCCAGCCATGATGGGTATCAGTAAGCTGATAATCAAAAAGGCATTACGGCTGATACGGACAATCACCTCGCTTATCAGGTAATTTGCGCTATAACCGGAAAGAGGAATGCCGAAGATACAAATCAGTAAGAACAATAAGGGAACCAAATTATTGGCGACGAAGCGTTTGATGCTCTCCCCTTTAGTAATTTTTAGTGCGCTCATCTGGTTGCCTCCGTTTTACGGGTCAACGCATACAAAATCATACCGTTTGACACCACGATACGAATAACCTCAGACATATCAGTATGAATCACTGAGTTCATGACCGAAGGGGTCATTGTCAAAATGCCTTGGAAAAGGAAAGTCCCAATCACCACATTGGTGATGGAAGCCTTGTTCACACTGGCACCGCCAATAAGGATGGCCGAGACCGCAGGCAGGGCCATATAAAACGGCCCCATGTAAAGCTGGATGAATCCAAAACTTTGTTGATACACCAGAATACCCACAGCACCAAGCCAAGTGGACATGATGACCGACAAGGTCCTGATTCTGTCAACACTTATACCACTAGCCCGCGCAAAGACAGGGTTGGATCCTACGGCTGTCATCGCAGTCCCCGTCTTGGTATGAAGGAATGCCCACATGATAAAAGCAAGCAAAGCAAAGAAAAGCAACATCCCAGTAGGTATGGTCAGGTGCTCATTCAGTTTGATGGAAAGGAAATCATTAAGGATATGCAAGTAATAGCCTTCGGTGGAAATTGTTGTCCTCAGACCTGATCCGCTATAGCCCCACACCATCGTCGGATTCTTGAATGGCAAAAGTAACCACATCATACACATAAAGGCAACAGAGCTGAATCCCACATAGGTGGCAATCATCATCTCTCCGCCTTTCACCTTGTTGAGCAGTTGTCCATACCCCCATCCAAGCAACAACGCAAATGGAGTGGCGAATACAATCGCCATGAGAAAGGAAGTCATACCAGTGAATTGGCATTCCATCGAGATTGTCGCACCAAGCAGGCCCGATATAATGCCAAGGGGCAAGCCGAAATTCAGCCCGCAACCACTATGAATCATTGGCACCATGGCAAGAACCAGTACACAATTCATACCAAACCGGTTGAGGGTGTCACTTAGACTGGTGCTCACCTTCACCCCAACAAAAGGAGCTACCAGAAACAACAACAGAAGAAACAATCCAATGATGATTCGTGGCAGTCCAAAATGCCTGATTAAATCCCTGATCCTCGTCATACAGCACCTCCAGCAACCTGTTTGCTTTGTCCAACCATCAACAATCCAAACTCTGTGCTTGCACTGGTCGCCGGTAGGATTCCATGGACCTTGCCATCAGTCACAATCGCAATGCGATCACAGACGGAGCGCAACTCCTCCAGCTCACTACTGATCATCACAATGGTGGTCCCTTGCCTCTGATTGTATTCCCTTAGGGCTGCAAGAACCAAAGACTTGGCCCCAATATCGATACCACGGGTCGGCTCCGAGACAAAAAGAAGTTTGGGAGCTATGGCAAAAGCCTTGGCTAAACAGACTTTCTGCTGATTCCCTCCCGAAAGTTCCTTTGCCTTTTGCTTGGACGAAGTACATTTTATTTCCAGCTTATCAATATATTTCTTGGTCTCCTTCTCGATGGCCTCCTGGTCTCTCCAGTTGATGAAGCCCAAGACCTTTCTTAGGTACTTGTTCTCCACCTGCATGGCAGTGAAGGAAATATTCCATTCCAGGGACTCGTCCAGAAGCAACCCTACACCACGACGATCCTCACTCACAAAAGCCATTCCATTGTCAAGGAACCCACGTGGATTGTTAAGAGGAAGGGATTTTCCCTCAAAGGTGATAGAACCACCGGCACTATACAGCCCCATGATCCCATTAGGAATTCCAAGTTTGCCCTGCCCTGCCATACCACCGATACCAAGTATCTCTCCTTTGTACACATCCAGAGTAGCATCATGGACCACTTCACCTGGCATATTTACCCAAAGGTTCTTCACTGAAAGAATCACCTCTTTGTTTTCATAATCAAATTGCCGTTTCTGAGCGGCTACCAGAGAAACTTCACGTCCAACCATCCATTGGGCAATCTCAGAAATATTGATATCCTTATTTTCCACCTGCTTGATGATCTTGCCATCGCGCATAACCATAATCTGATCACAGACATCAATAATCTCCTGAAGCCTATGGCTGATGAAAATAATTGAGATACCTTCGCTGGCAAGCTTCTTCATGGCAACCAGAAGACTGTCAGCTTCTTTCTCAGAAAGAACAGCTGTGGGCTCATCAAGTACCAAAAGGCGAATTTGACCGGCGCTTTCACTATCTTCCTTGCTTAACTCACGAGCAATTTCGGTAAACTGCTTATGTCCAACAGGCATTTGTGAAACAAGCATGTCAGGATCAAGGTTGACTCCCAAACGGGCGATGGCCTTCTTGCTGATGTGCTCCATCTTGTCACGGTCAAGGGTATCCATACGCTCCCCGAACAATTCAGCAAAAAAATTGGGGCTCTTGGGTTCCCTGTTCAATAAGATGTTTTCTGTCGCAGTAAAATCAGGAAGCAGGGAGAACTCCTGGTGGACCATCCCTATACCTTGATCCAAGGCATCCATGGAAGAGGCAAAAGAAACAACATTCCCATCAAGTATCACCTCCCCCCCATATCCTCCTGTGATCCGTATCTCATCCATACCAAAGAGAATTTTCATCAGGGTGGATTTTCCTGCCCCATTCTCTCCAACCAAACCGAGAATTTCTCCCTTATCCAGAGTGAAACTCACATCACTGAGCACTTGGTTCCCACAGAAATCCTTGCTGATGTGTCTCATCTCCAACAATGGCATTTGCTTTTCACTCATTACATATTCCTTATCTCTTGGCTATGACTCTTGACTCAAAAAGACAACAGTAACAACCAAGGGAGAAACAAACAAAGGGGGAGAGAACCTCTCCCCCTGATAATTCCAAATCATTGGCTATTTGATAGAGAAATACTTCTCAGGAACTGTGATATCGGTGCTACCCATATAGCCTTTACCCATGATATAGGTATCCTGATAAATAAGAACATGGTTCTTGGCACGAACACCAGTATTGACATCCGTGTAGAAACTTCCGTTCCATTTTGCACCAGGAGTGTACTTGCCATAGGCTTTCATGATGTCGGAGAGCTTGAGTAATTCACTTTCACCTTTAAGAACATTGATGGCATGCTGACCAAGACCGGCGGTAGTGGTATACCCATAGGAATAAGCCCAAGTGCCAAAACGGCCCTGTCCTCCCTTGGATACAACAGCGGACTCGACCTTCTTCAGAATGGCCGGGAAATCTCCGGCTTCCGCACTAAGGTCAATACCGAGAGCTCCAGGATAGCCCATCAAAGGAGAAGGCAAATCGGCTTCAATGAAGTACCCACCATACGCAAGCAACTGCTTGAGCAACGGTTCGGTATGAGCATCGTTCGTGCAGAAGAAAGCGGCTTTCTTGCCATATTGCTCAATCCAAGCAGGAACTTTCTCAAGGATATACTGCTGAGCACCTGCAACACCAACATCGCTGGTCGGGTCGGGGGCGGTCTCCATGACAAATTTCATCCCAAGATCCGCACAAGTGGCTCGCATGATTGCAACACGTCGGCTCATGGTCTCATAGCTCAAATGCCTTGGGAACGAGATATGGACAAAAGTATCACAGCCAAGCTCATGCGCTGTATGAATGATGAGATAGCCACGAGCAACGAAATCATTGTTCACCGCCAAGTCAGCTGCACTCTGGATTACCGCCGGATCTTCATGTGCCTCACCTGCAAGGCAAAGAATGTCAGGCCTCTTTTCCTTGATCCTGCGGAAGCCTTCCGTCGTACCAGGAACGGCCTGATTGACAATGACGGCCTTCATCAGAGGATCATCGGCAAGACCTGCGATAACACTGATGGTTGTCTCGGCCTCTTCCATGAAGTTGTCAGGATACGTTACATGCTGGATCATGCCACCGTCTTTTACGGCACCATATTCCTGAATCAAACGTTCGGCACCACGAAGGTCGTCTTCAGACTGAGAAACAGTACCGGTAACAATACCAACATGAAATTTGGGACTTGAAGTCGGTGCGGCTGAGGCTGGTTTCTCGTTTGCACCATTAGCGAACGCAAACAAACCCAGCGAAAGGCAAAGCAACAAAGCTAGAGTCTTTTTCATTTTCCCTCTCCTCAAAAGATTGATGTCCTTAATCTTATTGGTGTTGAAGTGAGGTTGCAAGAATTATTTGCGCATTTGTTGTTGTTTTTTCTCTAATTGGTGCAAAAATAGTCGATTATTTACAAATTTGGCGTCTAAACTCATATAAAAGGATTCCTGTTGCAACAGACACATTGAGAGAATCAATATGCCCCGTCATGGGAATCGATACGATATAGTCACAAAGAGAACGGGTCATTTGTCTGATTCCAGAACCTTCCGAACCCATTATCAAGGCGGTACGTTTTGGAAACTTTGTCTCAAAGGATGAAGGCCCGCCCATATCAGCGCCATATATCCAGAACCCATTATCCTTCAGTAGCTTGACTTCCCTATTCATGTTCGTTACCACAGCCAACGGAACATATTGGGCCGCTCCGGAAGAAACCTTGGTCACAGTCTCATTCGCCTGTGCAGAACGCCGTTCAGGTACAACAACAAGATCGACGCTAAATTGATCAGCACTCCTGAGAATAGCACCAAGATTATGAGGATCGGTAATCTCATCAAGAAAAAGAACCAGTGCGCCCTGCTCAGGGGCCAATGACTCGATAAATTGCTCGACGGTTAACACAATCAGGTTGCCACCACTTCTTCTTGCACCACCCAAATCCAGCACGAGACCCCGATGATCCGCACCTGAGACCATGGTATCCATCTCAACAGGTGAAATTCTTTTTATGGCAACCTTGCCGGTAAGCATGGCTTTTCGCTCAATATCCGCATAGCCCTTCCCCACAGCGCGGGAAACATACAAGGTCGAACCTGCGGGGGCAAGCTTAAGTCCTTCTTCAATGGAATGCTTGCCATAAATCTTCTCACCCATAATATATACCTCTATATGTTATTCTTCAAATGGAACAGGAGTGGGATTGGAAATCTCACCCATACTTTCCGATAGGTCCTGCATCAATTTTTTGGCTTTCATTCCAAGATGCTTAGGTACCACTGTCAGCACCTTGATATACAAATCACCACGGTCAGAACTATTGAGTTTTGTTGCTCCTTGCCCACGGACACGAAGCATCTTGCCATTTTGTATCCCGGAGGGCACAGTCACCTTGATGGTTTGCCCCTCAATGGAAGGAACCTCAATATCAGCACCCAAGGCGGCTTGAGTCATGGAAATTGGAATCTGGAGATACAAATCATTACCCTCACGGACAAAGTACTTATCCGGCTGGACATTGATATATACATACAAATCCCCTGTATCTCCCCCATTGGTTCCACAATCCCCCATACCACGAAGCGTGATACGGTTTCCAGTATCCACTCCCGCGGGAATGGTCACCTTTACCTTGGTCTGCTTGCGTTTGACCCCCGTTCCATGACATTCAGAACAAGGATGGTCAATCACCCGCCCCGAACCGTTACAGGTCGGGCAGGTACTAGCGATTGAGAAAAAGCCACTGTTCCTACGAACCTGCCCACTTCCCCCACAGGTCGGGCAGACTTTTGTCCCCGAACCACTTTCACTTCCCGTGCCATGGCATATCTCGCATGAGACCTGATGAGCATAAGCAATATCAACTTTCGTTCCAAAAATCGCATCCTTGAACGCGATGGTCACATCATACCGCAGGCTGGCTCCACTTGAGGAATCCCCGCTTTCTCGAGACCGAGATCCGGTGCCCATACCACCACCAAAGAACGAGCTGAAGATATCCTCAAACCCGCCAGAGCCACCTCGACCTCCAAAAATATCGGAAAAATCACGATATACATTGGAATAATCATGACCCATCCCATTGGCACCATCAATACCTGCAAAACCAAATTGATCATATGCAGAACGTTTTTTCTCGTCCCCGAGAACCTCATACGCCTCTGTCGCTTCCTTGAATCGCTCCTCAGCGGCCTTATCCCCTGGATGAGTATCAGGGTGATTGGCAATTGCCAATTTATGATAGGCTTTCTTTATCTGGTCAAGTGTCGCATCCTTCTGGACGCCAAGCACCTCATAGTAATCACGTTTTGCCACAATAAAACTTCCTTCAGCTCTTTACACACATCATGTCGGCGTTGAAGCCGACATGAATATGTTTGCAAGTGTACTTGATAGTCGTGCCTTAGTCTACAACTTCATAGTCAGCATCCTCAACCCCATCCTTGCCGGCATGCTTTTTCTTCGGCTCATCCTTTTTCGGCTCCTCTTTCTGAGGACCCGCGGTAGGGCCAGCCTGCTGCTGAGTCTGTTGCTGCTGGGCACTGGCATTCTTATAGACTTCCTCAGCAAGCTTATAAGCGGCCTGCTGCAAAGTCTGGGACTTGCTCTTAATCTCATCGGCCGAGGCATTCTGATTGTTCAATGTCGTCTTCAAATCAGCAAGGGCACTCTCAATCTTCGCCTTGTCATCGCTGGAAATCTTATCGCCATAGTCCTTAAGAGACTTCTCAGTGCTGTAGCTCAGGCTATCGGCCTCGTTACGGGCATCGATCTTGGCTCTCTCATTCTTATCTTCCTCGGCATGCGCCGCCGCATCCTTGACCATCTTATCGATATCACCATCGGAAAGACCAGAAGAGCTCTCGATACGAATCTTCTGCTCCTTGCCTGTACCAAGATCCTTTGCGGACACATGGACAATACCATTGGCATCGATATCGAAAGTAACCTCAATCTGAGGAACTCCGCGAGGAGCTGCAGGAATACCCACAAGATCAAACTTGCCAAGTGTCCTGTTCTGACTGGCCATCTCACGCTCACCCTGCAAAACATGGATACTCACGGCGGTCTGTCCATCAGCGGCAGTACTGAATATCTGGCTCTTGCGAGTAGGGATAGTGGTGTTCCTCTCGATAAGCTTGGTATTTACTCCTCCAAGGGTCTCAATACCCAATGAAAGTGGAGTGACATCCAGCAGAAGCACATCCTTGACATCTCCCCCAAGAATACCACCCTGAATAGCGGCACCCATGGCAACGACTTCATCAGGGTTCACCCCTTTCTTCGGGTCTTTGCCAAACAATTTCTTCACGGTCTCCTGAACCGCAGGAATACGGGAAGAGCCGCCTACAAGAATGACATCATCGATATCATTGGCGGTAAGACCCGCATCACGAAGCGCGTTCTGCACAGGAATCTTCGACTTCTCAATGAGATCGCCGATAAGTTGCTCGAAGTGAGCTCTGGTAAGAGTTGTCTGCAAGTGCTTAGGGCCGGAGGCATCAGCTGTGATAAATGGAAGGTTGATGTCGCTACTTATCGTAGTGGACAATTCAATCTTTGCCTTCTCGGCAGCATCCTTGAGCCTCTGCAAGGCCATCTTGTCGGATTTCAAATCAATTCCATTCTCTTTCTTAAACTCATCATTCAGCCAATCGATGATACGTGCATCAAAATCATCACCACCAAGATGGGTATCACCATTGGTACTCTTCACCTCGAACACGCCATCACCCAACTCCAGGATGGACACATCAAAGGTTCCTCCACCAAGGTCATAAACCGCAATCTTCTCTTCCTTGGAAGTGTCCTTGCCAAGCCCATAGGCCAAGGCGGAAGCGGTCGGCTCGTTGACAATCCTCTTCACCTCAAGACCGGCAATCTTACCAGCATCCTTGGTAGCCTGTCTCTGCGCATCATTAAAATAAGCAGGAACAGTGATGACTGCCTCGGTCACCGGCTCGCCAAGATAATCCTCAGCGCTCTTCTTCATTTTCTGAAGAATAGCGGCGCTGATTTCCTGCGGAGTGTAATTTTTCCCACGAATACTCACCTGGGCACTTCCATCGGGACCCGCAACCACGGTGTAAGGAACACGAGCAGCCTCAACGGATACTTCACTGAATTTATGTCCCATAAAACGCTTGATAGAATACACTGTATTCTCGGCGTTGGTAATAATCTGATTCTTTGCTGGCTGGCCAACAAGGCGTTCACCTTTGGCGGTAAAGCCAACAATTGACGGAGTGGTCCTTGCACCGTCGCTATTGACGATGACCTTGGATTCATTGCCATCCATCACGGCCACACAGCTGTTTGTTGTACCTAAATCAATTCCTATGATCTTTCCCATAATATTATATTCTCCTCACAAAATCCAAATCTAGTTATTTTCTGGTCTTGTCGAACCTTTTGTAAGATACTAATCTCTTGCCTAATCGTCAATTGTTTGGTTTCCCAACTTTCACTTTCGCCGGTCTAAGAACTCTTCCATGAAGCGTATAGCCTGTTGCTAAAGTCTGAAGAACAATTTCTTTCTCCAGTTTCTCATCCTGCACCATCATGCAAGCCTCATGTTTGGAAGGATCAAATTCCTGTCCATCAGGATTCATCTCCTCCAGTCCCCAGTTCTTCTCCAACATGTCATACATCTTCTTGGAAACCAATTCAACACCCTCCTGAATCTTGTCAAAGTCCCTTGTGGATTTTGCCGCATTCATAGCGCGTTTGAAATCATCCAAAGGCTGAAGCAAATCAGTAATCAAAGCAAGGTTTGCGAACTGGACGGCTTCCTCCTTGTCACGTATAAGGCGCTTGCGGTAATTTTCACCATCAGCACGTACGCGAAGCATATCCTCGTTCAAAGAAACAATTTTTTTGTTCGCTTCTTCCAATTCCTGTTTGAGTTTGGCACATTCCGCTTTGGTTGTGTCTAGTTCGGTCAGTTCCTGTTCTTGCGCAGAACCCTTGACTTTCTTCTCATCTTGAACCTCTTCTGTTTTCGATGCCTCGATTTCTTGTTTCTTGGGTTCTTCTTTCTTATCCATGCTTGTTCCTCAATATATAGAGCCCCATAGGCAATTATTGCCAAAGGCCCTTCGTTAGGTCCAACAGACCAATAATGTCATTGCTTATACCCACCCTGGATATGCATGTAACATACTCACAGGGAAAGCTATCGTCAAGGGTTTTCGTCGTCATCCAGGCTGATGATCTCTTCCTTTCCTATCGGAACATAGCTCACCTTGCTTTTTGACTGATGTATTTCCTTTTCCAATTCGCTGGGAGAAGGTCCAGTTCCATCCCCCGTCTCTTTTCTTTCCATGTCAGCTTTTGGTTCCGTGGTAATTAATGGCTGTGAAGAATCGACATCAATTTGCGGGTCAGAAAGACTTCCGCCTTCCGTTCTTCCTCCATCCCTCTCATAGGTAAGGGCATCCTCGAGAACGGGCTCGTTTTTCTCAGGCAAGCTCACTTGCTCAACTGGAGTTTCTTCAATAACGGCAGGCTCTCTCTCACTTTCAGAACAAGAACAAGGAGAGGAGATGTCCTGGTTTTTTTTCTCAGCCATCTCAAATGGAAGATCCTCAAGTTGAGTCAATTCTATCTTTGCTGCGACATTCTGAAGTAAAACCGATTTCTCACCCTTCAATTCATCAAGCTCTTTATGAAGGTTGTCGGCTTCCCTTTGCATCTCTGAAAGGCTCTGTGCAATTTGTTTCTTGCGATTATCCTGAATATCATTGAGCGCCTGGCTATTTGACAGTTGTTGCGAATAATCCCCCAGCTTTTGAGAAAGTTCTGAAAGCAACATCGTATTCTTGGAATCCAGCAGGGAGGAGACCTCTTTGGTCGAGGATAATCTATTGTCCAATTCATTGATAAAAGCCTGAGCCGTATGGACCATTGAAAGGAAGGAACTATCCATTTGCTCTATGGTTTGCCTAAACATGGCATTAAGTCTCTGGGCGCTATCAGTGGAGAAAGAAACCAAATCCTCATTCATCTTCCCCACCAAGTCCCTCTGCAATTGGTTGAACTGGGTACGGTAGGAATCAAGGGAAATGCCAACCTGCTTTTCAAGCTGGCGAAGCAAGTCGGTCTGCTGGGATACAGTGGAAAGTGCCATCTCCTGATGATTGCGAAGTGTCAAGGTATAGGCATCAATGCGGGCCTGGGTATCTTCCATGGTCTTTTTCACTGATTCGTTGTAGCTGTCCAGATGCTGCCTGGTGGAATCCTCCATGGTTTTTACCGAAGAAAGAGAGACTTCAAGATTAGCCTGAATAGTCTGCTTGGCAACCTCTATCTGATTCCTGAAGTCGGCAATGGTGTCTTTCACCTGATTCATTTTGACGACATTATCGTTGACTTCCCGTATCTTGAGTTCAGCTTGCATCGTGGTGCTGGATAGTTCCTCTAGCACCTTGCGATAATTGTTCATGACAACCTGGAGTTTGGAAAGATCGTCACTCCTCCCTTCCAAATCCGATACCTTGTCATCAATTGAACGAATCAATTGGTTGACATCGTCCACTCTCGCATTTACCTCATTACTTGCCTGTTGGCTATTTTCCTTTAGCTGGGAATTCACTTTGTCCACTTCGGTACGAAATTGACCAATGCGATCCATAACGCGTTTAAGATTGTTATTTCGCTTATCATCCATACGTAGGAAAAAGATTATCGCCAAGGTAATGGCAAATAACACCACGGGAAGAATTACTAACATCAGCTCATTCATGAAAGCTATCCTCCTTCAAGCCAACAAGGAGATAAATTCCTTGAAAGACCTCACTACATATTCATTTTTAGGGTACGTTTTTGCCCTTGGAGAAAGCAAGCAACTGTGCATCCCCATTTTCTGGCAGCCAAGTATATCCTTTTGATAACTATCTCCAACATAAAGAACCTGATTTGCAGGTAAGCCGACTTCTTCCAACAAATAAGAAAAGGCACGGCTGTCAGGTTTGAGATATCCACAATCCTCAGAACATAAGGCGACATCAACCAAATCAGCGATATCAAGGGTCCTGAGCTTCTCCTCAATGGGAAAATCACTGAGTACGGCAATGCGATATCCTTTTTGCTTTACCATCTCAAAAGCTTCTCTCAGGCCAGCTCTTGGCCTTACATTCCGATAGATTCTCTTCCATTTGTCATAAAACTGCCGCTGGACTGCCTTTTTGATTCTCTCTCTATTCCGAGGGGTCTCGCCTTTCTTTTTTTGAAGAAGCATCAACTGACAGAGTCTATGAAGATATCCTGTCCTATCCTGAGGAATAGTGGCAACAGAGGCCTGTTCCTCACGAAACTGGCGTCTGGCCTTTTGGTAAGCGAGAGCAAGGAGAATGTTAGGGAAAGCACTCAAAAACATCCTCCACATCAATGAGGCTCTGCTGTACAAGGTCCCGTCGACATCAAAGGCAATGAGTCTAATCTCACTTTCCACGTCTCTGACCCTGTTGTTTGGTAGTCTTCTGGATCCGCTTGAGGGCTTTCCCCACGGCTGCCTTGTTCCCGGGCTTGGTCAAACGGGTTTTCGCTCTTGCCTTACCTCCTGTGGCCGGCCCTTTCTTAATGGCGCTTTTCTTGATGGCGGTAAGAGTCGGCATCTTATGAGGTTTGTCATTCAAGGATGGATTACGGGTCCTTTCCCTCAAGTCGACTTCCACAGGAATCAGAGTAAAGCCCAAATCCCGACGGATACAATTCTTGAGATATTGGATATACACCGGAGGAAAATCCTTGATGTGGTTGACAAAGAACAAGAATCTCACCGGATTGGAACTGACCTGGGTTGCATAATATACCTTGAAGTGTCCGACAGCTCCACGAGGTGGTTGAAAATTCTCACTCCAAGCCTTGACCGCATCGTTTAATTGTGCAGTCTCCACCCGCTTGTTATTTTGTTTCCAGACAGTCCACACAGTATCAAGCAACTTCCCGATGTCCTTGCCTTCCTTGGCTGAAATCAAACAAATTGGAGAGAAGGAAAGTACAGGAAACAAGAATCTCACCCTATCCTCTATGGCATTAAATTGATTCTGCGGACCATGAAGCAAATCAATTTTATTAAGAACCATGATAATACCCTTGCCACGGCGGACCACCAAATTTGCAATTTTCTTATCCTGATCAGAAAGACCCTCAACACAATCAATCATCAAAAGGACGACATCTGCTTCCTCAATGGTCTTGATTGCACGATTGACTGAGTAGTACTCAACATTATCATCAACTTTTCCCTTCCTACGGATACCAGCGGTATCCAAGACAGTGAAGGAAGTCCCTTTATAGGAAAATACACCTTTCACCACGTCGCGGGTAGTACCGGGAATATCACTTACGATGGAGATGTCAGAGCCAACAAGCAGATTGGTAAGAGTGCTCTTGCCGGTATTGGGCTTGCCCATGATGGCAATCTTGACCATTGTCTCTTCTTCCGGAGCCTCTGCAATCGTCGTCAAGTTGAGAATTCCAAGAAGAGTATCCTCCAGGGTTTCTATTCCTAAACCATGAGAAGCAGAAATCCCCACCACCCGTTGAAACCCAAAGGAAAAATAGTCCCAGACCAAGTTTTCCCGTTTTTCGTCATCAACCTTGTTGACTACCAGCACGACCTTGTCAGTATAAGGCCTCAGGGTTTCCATGAGCTCCCTGTCTTCTGCGGTAATACACGTACAATCCATGAGAAACAAGATTGCATCGCTACTTGCAAGAAGCGAGAGACTACGCTTGGCGACCAACCCATCCAGGCCTTCCTGGTCCACTTTGATACCCCCACTATCAATCAAAGTAACAGGATGGTTCCCCAGATACCAACGTTCCTCTAGAGGGTCACGAGTCACCCCTGAGGTCGGATCGGTGATAGCCCGCCGCTTTCCTAAAAGGCGGTTAAACAATGTCGACTTACCCACATTCGGGCGTCCAATGATTGCTACAGCAGGGATCTTTCCCTCGTTATTGCTCGAATCGGTCATGCATCCACTTCCTTATATACATACTTATAGTTTGATATGAATCCAAACGCATCACCTCAGAGCTCAATTGCTTTGCTTCCTCATAGGTCACGGAACGAAGCACCTTGCGAACTTGAAGGACCGACTGGGGATCCATCGAAAACTCATCCAATCCCAGGCCTGCCAAAAGCACAGCGCAAGAACTGTCTCCCGCCATCTCACCGCACATCCCTACCGGGATATGAGCCTCATGCGCCTTGTCTATCACCATCTTGATAGAACGAAGCACCGCCGGATGGAAAGGCTGATACAAATAGGCAATCTTCTCATTCCCCCGGTCCACTGCCAACGTGTACTGTATCAGGTCGTTGGTTCCGATGGAAAAGAAATCCACTTTCTTTGCAAGAATATCGGCACAAAGCGCGGCTGCCGGTACCTCAATCATCGTCCCAACCTTCAGGTCATGATCATAGGGAACCTGCTCCTGGTCCAGACTCTTCTTTGCTTCTTGCAATACCGCAAGCACATCATCAAGTTCCTCAATACCGCTAATCATTGGAAACATTATTCGTAGTTTGCCGTAACTGCTCGCCCTGAGCAGCGAGCGTAACTGTACCAAGAAGATATCCTTTCTAGCAAGACAGAAACGGACAGCTCTCCACCCCAATATGGGATTTTGTTCATCAATTCCCAACCCGGGCACCACTTTGTCTCCACCGATATCAAATGTGCGGATGGTCACTTCCCGAGGAGCCATATCTTCCACTACTTTCCGATAGGTCTCAAACTGCAACTCCTCCGAAACACCTTCTCCGTTGTTAATCAACAGAAACTCAGAACGATAAAGACCTATACCTTCACTACCAACTTCTTTCACCGAAGGTATTTCACTGGCCATTTCTATGTTGGATAGCAAGGAGATGGTATGTCCATCCAAAGTGACCGTAGGTAACTTTGCGAGCTGGGTCAGTTTTTGCTCATTATCCTGCAACAGTGCATACCGTTCTTTGATTCTCTGCGAGGTCGACCAATCGGGACGAACAATCACCTCACCAAAGTTGCCATCGACAATTATCTCATCTCCTGAATGCACTTTGGAACTAAGATTGCCTAACGCCAATACTGTCGGGATACGGAGAGAACGTACAAGAATGGCAATATGGCTTGTTTTACCCCCGCCATCAAGGGCGATACCTAGCACATGTTTCTTATCCATGCTAAACAATTCGGAAGGCAACAAGGCATCTCCAACCAATATCACATCATTCATGAGATTGTTCAGGCTATGATGCTGTTCTCCAAGCAACACCTCAATAATCTGTATGGATACATCCTTAAAGTCAATAGCACGTTCTTTAAAGAGAGGATCGTCAGAACCTTCCAGAATTTTCACCATTTTGTCGCAAACCGTCTCGACAGCCCAACTTGCAGAAAGACGTCTACTGGTTATTTGCTTGTCGACTTCGGTTGTAAACTCCGGATCACTGAGCATCAACAAGTGAGTCTCAAGGATTTCCTGGGAAACCCCTTCGTTGACGAGCATTTCCAAGGAATCGGAAACCCGGGACACCGCCTCATGAAACTCAGAAATCTCGTGGGGAACCTCTTCTTGCCCAATGTATTCTTTCTTTGCGACGATAGGAGTATGGACATACACAAAGGCTTGCCCACTGGCAAGACCAGATGCTGCTGCTATCCCGTTCATAATCCTCATGATGTTTGTATCATACAGTGGTTTACAAGCGGTTGTAAAGCTAGAAAAAACAAACGGTTGTGTAATAAACTGAGGCTATGAACCAGAAGCGGCACGTCAACACAATGATAATACTTTGGCTTCTTTGGCTTGCTATGTCAATTGTTTCCGCCATTCTGTACACTCCAAAAATTAAAGCCGCCATTTTAGATAGTGGTGTGATAGAACTGGCTAAAGAACAGAAGAAAAAGCAAGGCACCTCGGAATCCCGGCCGGTTGATGTATGTTTTGTGAACTCAAAGGGGGTATATATCCTCTATCAGCAAAAACAGAGAAGACTGGGAGGAGATATATACCATGACACCATGGAAAATCTCCTTTATGGACCTTCAGAAGAAAACATCAAAAATGGCGCCACCACCTATATTGATCAAGAAACCACCCTTATTGGCTGTAGTGTCAGCTGCAACACCCTGTTTGTGGATTTTTCCAAGGACTTTCTCAATTCAAAAGAAATAGAGAAGGCATATGCCCAAGTGGTGAAAACGGCGACAGACTTTCCACGGATAGACACAATGACACTTCTCATTGAGGGAAAGGAATTCATTTTATAGCAAGGAATCAAATTCTTCCTTCCCCAACCCGTTTTTCTTAGTGAGCAAGGCAAGATATTCCGTATTACCTTTATGTCCGGTTATCGGGCTTTTGGTCAGATTAAGGACGGAGACCCGTTCCTCTGCTAAGTGATCATAAACTCCAAGCATGACCTTTCGAAGCAATGATGAATCCTCTATCACCCCGTTGAAATCATTCAACCCCTTAGGGACTTCGAATTGCGGTTTGATAAGGGAAACAAGATAAGTATCCCCACAAAGAGACAAGATATGGCTAGCAGCTCCAGTAATGGAGCGAAAAGATAAATCACAGACGGCAGCCTGGGGAAGAGGATCAAGATTCGCTTTTTCCAATGTCATGATATTTTGTTTTTCGTGGACAACCACCCTCTTATCAGCACGAAGGCGCCACGAGAGTTGGTTCGTCCCGACATCAACTGAATGCACACACAGGGCACCTTTTTGAAGCAGACAATCAGTAAAACCTCCTGTTGAGGAGCCTGCATCAAGAAAAACCATTGATTCAACGGATAAATCAAAAACCAAGAGCGCATGCTCCAGTTTATATCCACCTCTGCTTACATATTTTTCGAAGGTGAAAGAAATCTCAGACTGCTCATCAAAACAGGTCCTTCCCTCACTACAAAGAACTCCGTCAACCAACACATTGCGACAAGCCACAAAAGCGGATAACTGGTCTCTCTTGTACTGAGGAAATTGTTTTACCAATAAATCCAAAAGAGGTTTTTTCTTTGCCATTAAAGAATGTTCTTATTGATGCGCTCAATGGAAAGTGCTGAGCCGCTTTCATAGTCAATCTTAACAAGAACCCCCTGTATGACGGGACTGTGGTCGGCTATCTCACTACGCAAAGGCATCTGGGACAACTGTTTCTCAATCGCTGTCTGAGGGTCACTTCCTATTACACTTTCCCGAGGACCACAAAACCCCATATCAGTGATATATGCGGTCTTTTTGGGAAGAATCTTCTCATCACAGGTCTGCACATGGGTATGTGTTCCCACAACAACACTAGCTTTGCCATCAAGAAAGAAACCCAACGCTTCTTTCTCCTCTGTGAACTCGGCATGAAAATCAACCAGGATCACCTTGGATTGTTTCTGAGCTTTTACTATCATCTCTTGGGAAATCCTAAAAGGATCATCAATCTGAGGAAGCTCAACACGTCCCTGCACATTAATCACCACTACAGGACCCAATTTGGTGGAAACAATCGCCATACCATGCCCGACCACCCCTGCAGGATAATTGGCCGGACGTAAAAGACGGGGCTCGCTGTCCAAAAAAGGACGCAACTCTTCCTGTTGCCAGATATGATTACCACTTGTCACGACATCCACACCAAGAGAAAAAAATTGATTCATGTTCGCAATTGATAATCCAAATCCGTTGGCAGCATTCTCACCATTCACTACTACAATGTCAGCATGAGTCTCTTTTACAAGAGATCTCAGCCCAACAAACAACGCCCTGCAACCCGGCTGTCCACAGACATCACCGAGCATCAGGGCATTAAGAATTTTTTTATCAGACATCATTACCTAGCATATTCAATCACTCGTGTCTCACGGATGATAGTCACTTTTATCCTGCCTGGATATCGCAATTCGGCTTCAATCCTTTCTGCGATGCTCTTGGCAGTTTGTTTGGCTTGGTCATCAGATACTTTTTCGTTATTGACCATGATTCGAAGTTCACGGCCAGCCTGAATTGCAAATGCGCTATCCACACCATCAAAGCTCAGGGCTATCTTCTCCAAAGACTCAAGACGCTTGATGTAATTATCCAATGTCTCTCGTCTTGCACCTGGGCGTGCAGCTGAAATAGCATCAGCAGTCTGCACAATCACGGCTTCAATCGTCTGAGGCTCAACATCATTATGATGTGCCAATATCGCATTGACAACTTTCGGATCCTCGCCAAGACGTTTGGCCAAATCCGCACCCAATTCCGCATGGTTCGCATCGCTTTCAGTCTCAATCCCTTTGCCGATATCATGCAGTAGGCCGGCTCTCATCGCCAAAGCACTATCAGCGCCAACCTCACTGGCAATCATGCCGGAAAGAATGGCCACTTCCTTACTGTGACTTAATACGCTTTGCCCGTAACTGGTTCTGAAATACAATCTTCCCAAAGCCCTGATGGTTTCCTGTCCCATGTTGCTGATACCAAGGTCAAACACAACCCCTTCACCCTGATCCATAATAATCCGGGACACTTCCTTAGTGACTTTGTTAACAACTTCCTCTATCCGCGCAGGATGGATACGCCCATCCTGTACCAAGCGTTCAAGAGCAACACGAGCAATTTCCTTACGAACAGGGTCAAAAGAGGAAATCACTACCGCCTCGGGAGTATCATCAATGATGATATCCACACCGGTGAGGGTCTCCAAGGTCCTGATATTTCGTCCTTCACGACCAATTATCCTTCCCTTCATCTCATCGCTTGGCAAGCTAACAGAAGCTACAGTGGTATCACCAGCCACTTCAGTGGCCAACCGCTGAATGGAAGTGACGACAATATCACGAGCCTTTTTCTCTGCAGTAAGCTGTGCTTCCTGTTCAATTTTATTTATCTCAATCTGGGCGTCTCGTCGTGCGGCATCCTGCATCTGCGCCATGATTGAGGCCTTGGCCTCATCACTGGTCATGGATGCAATACGCTCCAATTCTTTAATTAGCCCGCCATCCTTCTCGGCGACTTCCTGCTCTTTCTTCGCTAGTTCGTTTTCACGATCCCCTAATTGTGTCTTGATATTGTCAAGTTCGGTTTGTTTTCGCTCAAGGCCTTCTTCTTTATCTTGAAGACGTCGTTCGGTTCTTTGAAGTTCACTTCGTCTTTCTCTAGCCTCTCGTTCCTGCTGCTGTTGTTCAATCAACAGCTGATTCCGAGTCTCAAGCACGAGCTCTTTGCTCTTTGCTTCCGCTTCCTTTATCGCTTCCTGTTCCAGTCTCTCAGCTTTCTGTTCAACTGAAGTAAGCTTAAATTTTGCATAAAGCCAACGGCATAACCAACCTAATACAATACCAATTACAGCAAATAGGAGAGTAATTATTATATTATTCATATACCACTCCCTAATTGTAATGTTTTCATTCTAGTTAGGGTACCTACAATTGTCAAGGTTAGTTTTTTGCTTTAGTACGGTAGGATTCCCCCATAAATTGATAACAAAATTATAAAATAAGCCATCGTTAGGATCCTTTAATCCACCCAGAAAGGTCTTTTTCTTAACAGGACTGATTACAAAAGATGAGGAATCGAGTAGGCATAAGGTAAACCCACCTCTCTCCTCTCCGTATGTATCGTTCGGTCCATGAACGCTATGCCAACAGTGCTTTCGCATGTCATACAAAGAAAGACGCATATTTTTCCTTGAGAAGAATTTTCTTGCTGAGGAATCTTTGGACAAAGCAGTTGTTTGAGAATGCCCCAATTCCCTTGCGTATGTGAGCCATCATGAGTGCTCCCTCATGCTTTTGGCAACCGGAAGTATCTCGTTTATTCCGTAATATACAACCTCAGTTCCTCTTGGTGTGAAAAATCATGTCCAAGGTACTTGATATCATTGCAAAAGTAGACGGTCTTGCCGCTTACACTGAGCATGGCGTTCGCAGGAAGCGGACTGAGGTTTCCTTTACGCCGTCTACCATGATGTTGGTTTTCAAATACCTGTACAGCAGGAATATGACCCTACAGTCATGCACTCTCCTCTTTGGCCGGATATGCTCGAATTCTACGCTATTTTCCTCTTCTAGCCTGAAGTCGAGCTCCAATTGTATGTCATCAGGACTTCTCTTCTCGCAAGTCAAGTCTATGTCCTCTTCCCTATCTCCCGGTACTATGCCATACCTCTTGCAATTTGTTGTTACTACGTTTTTCTAGCAGTTGGTAGCTTCAAACACTGCAAAGACCTCGAAGGAAGCCATCATTCTTTCCTCGTTTACCTGTCAGATGTGTGACCTGAGGTTACAATCGCCCGCTATCGACTTCCTGTCTGTCGGGCCACGATTTCGCTATTGCTTCTTCTCTCCCGCACCTCGCAATGCGAAACTTGCAAATCGCTATCGGGTTCGTCGGCAACTACGCCCCTTGGGAATTTCACCCGAGATTGATGGCATGCCCGTCATACAAAAAACCGCCATCACTAAGGACGGCGGCTTTGCCACTTATCAGCAATATCTGATGAAAGACGGAACCTGGATTTTATTTATCCCCACCACCAACACCACCAGCCATTGTCTTACGAACAGTATTCGTTGTCCTTTGCTTTGCGGCAACGGCTCTTGGACTTCTGGTAGAAGTGGCATGTTGCTTTACGGCTTTATCCTCTTCCTTTTCATCAACTTTCTTCTCGGCCTTTTTCTCGGCTTTCTTCTCAGCCAAGGCTTCTTTCTCAGCGGCCTTCTTCTCAATTTTGGCAGTCTTCTCGACCAACTCCAAGATTACCATCTCGGCCGCATCGCCAAGACGGTTACCAGTCTTGAGAATCCGGGTATATCCACCATTGCGTTCCTTGAACAAAGGACCAATGTCAGTGAACAACTTGGCCAAAACAGCCTGATCAGCAATATCCTTGTTAATGATTCGACGATTGTGGACACTGTCAATCTTGGCTCGGGTAATCATCTTTTCAGCCATCTTGCGGACTTCAAGAGCTTTCTGCTTGGTGGTCTCAATGCGTTCATATCTGAACAGGGAGGTCACCATAGAGCGCTTCAGAGCTCTGCGTTCTGCAGAACGTCTTCCCAGCGCATTGAATCCAATTCTATGCTTCATTTTCTTCTTCCTTGTCGGCTGCACCGGGGACCTTAATAGCGGTCTTCAGCACACTGTAATCTGTCATTCCGAGACTCAGGTTCCACTCCTTGAGCTTCTCCTTAATCTCCAACAGGCTCTTCTTACCGAAGTTTCTCGTTTTGGCAATTTCATCTTCAGTTTTCTTAGTCAAATCACCAATAGTACGTATGTTGGCATTCTTAAGGCAGTTGGAAGACCTAACGGTAAGTTCCAATTCCTCAACGGAGGTATTAAGAATCTTGCGAACTCTCTCTTCCTCCTCGTCAACTTCGTCATTGCTATTGATAAGCGTCTCATCAAAATTGATGAAAATCTGAAAATGATCCTTGGCAATCTTCGCTGCTTCTGCAAGAGCATTCTGCGGAGCGATGGTTCCATCGGTGTATACTTCCAATGTCAATTTGTCATAATCGTTACGATAACCAACTCTGGTAGGCTCGATAGCATACTTGACTCTCTTAACAGGAGAGAAGCAAGCATCGATAGGTATTGTTCCAATCTCTTCAATATATTTCTCATTGAATTCAGAAGGAACATAACCTCTACCAAGATCAATCTGTACTTCCATCTCGAGATTTGTATCATCCATCATAGTAAAGATAACCAAATCTTTGTTGGTGATCTCAACCTGGTCACGCTCGAAGTTCGCCCCTGTAATGACGCCTGGCCCTTTGCATTCGATCAGGAGATTTGTCCCTTCCGAATCTTCAGGCATCTTGATCTGTAATTTCTTCAAGGATGCGATGATGTCCGTAATATCCTCACGAACACCAGGCAATTGCTCAAATTCACTACTCACAAGATGTGGTGCACCATCTTCGTTAAAACTGGTAAACTTCACGGCTGTGACCGCATACCCCTGGATCGAGGAAAGGAGCACCCTGCGAAGCGTATTGCCAATCGTAGTTCCAAAGCCTCTCTCAAATGGATAAGCAATGAATTTACCATAATTGGGCTCAACTGCGCTATGCTCAAAAGTTATCCCCTTTGGCTTCTTGAAGCCCTTCAGAAGGTTTTTGCGTGCCATGAATTACTCCTTATCTGGAATACAACTCGACAACCAACTGTTCATTGATCTTTTCGAGTTCTGTAACTTCACTTCTTCTCGGAACAGCGACAAAGGTTCCCTTCATTGCATCCGGATCCAACGTAAGCCACGGTGTAACACCACTCTTGGAATATTCTTTCAAATTTTCCTTGATGGACAACATCTTCTGCCCTTTTGGGCTGACACTTACCACATCCCCGGCCTTGAGGCGATAAGATGAAATGTCCACCTTCTTGCCATTGACTTGAATATGTCCATGGTTAACAAGCTGCGATGCCTCGTTACGACTGGAAGCAAAGTGCATTCGAAACACAACATTATCCAAGCGGCATTCAAGAAGACTAATCAAAGTCTCACCTGTTTTCCCGGGGCGACGAGCAGCCTCATCAAAGGTCAACTTAAACTGCTTCTCAAGCATGCCATAAGTTCTCTTCAGCTTCTGCTTCTCACGAAGCTGTAGACCATAATCAGTGGGTTTCTTTGCACGAGCACGAGGATCCCTTCCTGGAAGTCCACTGGCCTTAAGATCGGTCAATGGGCACTTCCCGGTATGACACCTCTCACCTTTGAGGAACAACTTACATCTCTCAATTCTGCAGTATCTGCATTTAGGTCCTGTATATCTTGCCATTTCTTTCTAGCTCCTCATCACACTCTTCTACTCTTGCGAGGTCTACAACCATTGTGTGGAATAGGAGTGATGTCGCGGATAGTCCTGACTTTCAACCCAAGTACACCCAAGGTACGAATTGCACTCTCTCTACCAACACCAGGTCCCTTCACGAAGACATTTACTTCCTGAAGGCCACTGTCAATGGCTGCTTTGGCAGCCTTCTCGCAAGTGGTCTGTGCGGCATATGGAGTAGACTTCTTGGCGCCACGGAAACCGAGTCCGCCAGCGCTTGCCCAAGAAATAGCGTTACCTTGCAAATCGGTAACGGTGATAATGGTATTATTGAAGGTTGCCTGAATGTAAACATTCCCCTCATATACCGTTTTCTTCACTTTGCGTTTAGCATTTGCCATTTCTGTTCATTGCTCCTTATTTCTTCTTCGCCGCAACGGTCTTCTTCTTACCCTTGCGAGTACGGGCGTTGGTTCTTGTCCTCTGTCCATTTACCGGAAGACCCTTACGATGGCGAAGGCCACGATAGCAGCCAATGTCCATAAGGCGCTTAATATTCAAGGCGACTTCTGTACGAAGGCGTCCCTCAACTTTGTACTCTTCCTCGATGACCTTACGAAGACTGGTTAAGTCATCTGAAGAAAGGGCATTGATATTTGTATCCGGACTAATCTTTGTTTTCTCACAAATATCAACAGCCGATTTCCTGCCGATACCGTAAATATACGTCAAGGCAATTTTGGTCGCCTTGTTCGGCAAATCTACACCTGCAATTCTTGCCATTAGTGGCCTCCTGATTTCTTGTGGGGGGTAGGCTTTCGCCGAACCTTAACCTCTCTGTCTCTGCTTATGCTTGGGGTTCTCACAAATGATTCTTACAACACCCTTGCGTCTTACAACCTTGCACTTGTCACAGATTGGCTTCACACTTGCTCTAACTTTCATGCTCCAGCTCCTAGCCTATAAACTTCTATTATTGCCCACTTTGGTGAATCCATCAAAGTGATGCATCTTCATCAACCCTTCAATCTGTCTCATGGTATCAAGGTCAACACCAACCAAAATAATCAGTGAAGTACCTCCAAACAACATAGCAACAGCCGAGGGGAAGTTAAACATCTTCTGCACCAATGTGGGAATCAGGGCAATGAAGGCCAAGAAGATAGCGCCTGGAAGTACAATGCGGTTGAGAATCTTTGTAAGATACTCCTCCAGCTTCTCACTCCGAACGCCTGGTACAGAACCACCGTTTTCACGAATCTGCTTTGCCATCTCTACCGGGTTCAAACTCACCTGGGTATAGAAGAACGCGAACGCAATAATCAACAGGGTGTAGATAATCAGATAGGGGGCGCCCTGAGGATTAAGCCAATTTGCAAACCTCGCAAGCCAGCGAACCTGGGGTCCGAGGGTTGTTGCAATCTGTAACGGAAACGAAAGCAAAGCACTCGCAAAGATTACCGGAATAACATTTGAAGGGTTAATCTTGAACGGGATGTAAGTACTTTGAGCACCATACATTTTTCGTCCAACAACCCGTTTCGCATAGTTAACAGGAATCTTGCGCACTCCCTGCTCCTCGTATACGACCAGAGCAACGACTACAATAAACATCACCAAAACCACCAACACAACAATCGGATTCAAAGTACCCGCGGAGATACTTTTGAACAACGTAACAGTTGCATCAGGGATTCTTGCAACAATACCAGCATAAATCAACAAACTGATGCCGTTTCCGACACCCCACTGGGTAATTTTATCACCGAGCCATACAAGAAGCATGGAACCGGTGGTTACCGTAAGCATTGCGATAAGGGTAAAGGGAACAATTCCAATGGTCATTACGTTTGGAATAGATTTCGCATAAATAGTGACCACATACGACTGAATAAGACACACGGCAATCGTACCATACCTGGTATACTGCTGAATCTTCTTCTGCCCCGAGGGATCCTCAGCCAACTTCTTGAGAGACGGCATAATCAACAACAGTAATTGGATGATAATCTGAGTACTAATATAAGGCATGACGCCTAACATGAAGAGTGAGAAATTTGAAAATGCTCCACCAGAGAAAAAGTTCAAATATTCAGTCAACCCGAAATTAGAACTGTTACTCTGGGAAAGAAAATACGTTTTCAGGACATGAGGGTCGACGCCAGGAATAGGAATGACAGCCCCAATTCTGCTGATAACCAACAGTCCCAGGGTAATCAGAACCTTCTTGCGGAGATCCTTTATTCTAAACATCTCGACCAGGGAGTTTGCCATAAAAGCCCTTCTTTGTTATCTTATCTCGCCACCCGCAGCCTTAATCTTTTCAGATGCTGTTGCGGAAACCTTAATACCATCAATAACCAATTTCTTTGTCAGGTCTCCATCTCCAAGAATCTTAGCTTGGGTCTTGAAGCCCTTCACAATACCTTTGTCCTTCAAGGCATCAAGATTAACGGTCTCGCCGTCATCAAAGTTGGTGGACAAAACATCCAAAGAAACAGCTTGATAGTCCTGCTTGAACTTGTAATTTGAGAAGCCACGTCTCGCAACACGACGATACAATGGCATCTGACCACCTTCGAATCCTGGAGCTGAATTACCACCGGAACGAGAATTCTGTCCCTTGTTTCCCTTGCCACAGGTACGTCCCTTGCTGGAAGCACCACGACCAAGGATTGTCTTTTTTGTATTAGCACCATAGGGTGCATGAATCTGTGCCATGTTACATCTCCTCGACTTTCACAAGGTGCTCTATTACTCGAACCATTCCACGAATGGAAGGAACATCCTCATGAACAACGGAACTGTCAATCTTACCAAGCCCCAAAGCCTTTGAAGTCTTCCGTTGCGCGGGCAACGAATGGGCAAGACTTTTGATCAAGGTGATTTTTATCTTTTTTGCATCAGCCATTGGATTAACCCCACATCTCACTCAGGGATTTTTTACCCCTGTTCTTAGCGACACTCTTCGCATCAAAAAGATGCTCAAGTGCATCAAAAGTCGCCTTTACTGTGTTAATGGAATTTTTAGACCCCAAGGATTTGCTCAAAATATCGTTGATACCAACAGCATCACAGATGGAGCGAACAGCACCACCGGCGATAACACCTGTGCCAGGTACTGCCGGGCGAAGCAGAACACTTGCACTTTTAAAATCACCAATGATTTCATGAGGAATCGTTGAAACTCCACTTTTTATTGGCACGGTGATGAGGTGTGCTTTAGCACGATCGACAGCCTTTCGGATAGCTTCGGTCACATCATTAGCCTTACCAAATCCGTAACCAACCTTGCCTTTCTGGTCACCAACGACTACCAATGCGGCAAAAGAGAATCTTTTACCACCTTTGACAACCTTGGCGACGCGGTTCAGCTTGACAAGCTTCTCAACGAAACCGTCATTCTTATCCCTGTCTTTATCTCTTTCTCTAGAATTTTCCACAGTACCCCCCTAGAACTTTACGCCGCTCTTACGAGCGCCATCAGCAATGCTCTTCACGATACCATGGTACATATACCCGTTACGATCAAACACTACTTCGGTGATATTCTTTGCAAGCAAACGCTTACCAGTGGCCTCTCCAAGCAAGGCGGCATCCTCAACGTTATTCTTCAGGTTGGACAATTCCTTCTCAAGAGTGCTAGCAGAAACCAAAGTAGTGCCGGCAACATCATCGATGACCTGAACGTACATATGATTGCTACTACGAAAAACTGTCATTCGCGGACGCAAAGCGGTACCACTCAGACTTTTTCTGATATGAAGCTTGCGACGTGCATGCTTTCTTTTTTTATCGATTACTCTGTTCATCTTCTTCGCCTACCCATTACTTCTTCGCAGCAGCGGACTTTCCTGCCTTGCGGCGGATAGTCTCGGTCTCATACTTGATACCCTTACCCTTATAAGGTTCAGGTCCACGCAGACTTCTGATTTCAGCACAAGTCTGTCCAACAAGCTGCTTATCAATACCACTAACCGTAATCTTGTTCGGAGTCTCGCAAGCGGCGGTGATGCCCTTTGGAAGAATAAATTCAATCTGAGTTGCATAGCCAAGGTTGAGTACAAGGGAAGAACCCTTAGCCTCTGCACGATAGCCAACACCATTGATTATCAATGTGGTGGAATATCCCTTAGAGACACCAATAACCATATTGTTGATTAACTGGCGATACAAACCATGAAATCCCTTGACTTCAAGCTCATCGTTGACACGAGACAACTCAACCTCATTACCTTTTACTTCCACGACTATCTGAGGGCGGACGACACAATTCAGCTTTCCCTTGGGACCTTCAACATTGACCACGTTGCCAGAAGCAACAATCACTTTGACACCCTGGGGAATAGTGACAGGCAATTTTCCAATTCTGGACATTTTTCTACCTCCCCTACCAAACCGTGCAAATTAGCTCACCGCCAATCTTGCTCTCAGAAGCCTTCTTACCAGTAATAATACCGGTAGAAGTCGAAACCACCACAATACCATAGCCATTATACACACGAGGCATATCCCTGTAGCCAGTATAAACCCGACGACCAGGAGTACTCACGCGGTCAATACCATGAATGACAGGAGTTTGCTTCTCATCATACTTCAAGAAAACACGGACATAGGAAAAACCATCCTTTGTCACTTTCTTGAAATTCTTCACATACCCTTCGTTCTTCAAAATTTTGATAATTTGAAGTTTTATCTTCGAAGTGGAAATATCTACCTTTTCGTGCTTCGCCAAACTTGCATTTCTAATCTTGGTGAGCATATCTGCTACTGGATCACTTACAGCCATGTTTCTCTCCTACCAACTTGATTTGGTAACGCCAGGAATCTGGCCTTCACTTGCCAGTTTGCGGAAGCAGATTCTGCACATATCAAACTGACGCATATACCCACGGGGACGTCCGCAGATTCTGCAACGGTTATATTTTCTGGTGCTGAATTTCGGCTCTTTCTTGCACTTGATAATCAATGATTTCTTAGCCATTATCTACATCCACCCTTATTTGCTGGCGAAAGGCATTCCAAGCTTTTTCAGCAAGTCATAACCTTCTTCGTCGTTTTTAGCAGTCGTCACGATAGCAACGTTCAAACCACTGACACGTTCAATCTTATCGAAGTCAATCTCAGGGAAGATAATCTGCTCGGTGATACCGAGTGAATAGTTTCCTCTGCCATCGAATGCGTTAGGATTAACACCTCTGAAGTCCTTCACACGAGGGAGAGCGATACAAATCAATCTCTCAAGGAAGAACCACATATTGTCACCACGAAGGGTAACCATGGCACCAATTTCCTGGCCTTCACGAACCTTGAAGTTTGCAATTGACTTCCTGGCTTTGGTTTTCACCACATGTTGTCCAGTAATCTGCTCCAATTCCTTTACCGCAGCATCAAGAAGCTTCTTGTTTTCAATAGCTTCACCAACACCCACACTGACGACAATCTTCTCCAATGCAGGAACCTGCATCCTTGAAGAATAGCCATGTTCCTTGAAGAGAGCAGGCACAACAGTCTCAAGATACTTTGTTTTGAAATTAGGGACAAATCTCTCGACCGGTGCAGAAGTTTTTTTTGCAGTTGCTGGGGCCTTTTCCTTCGTTACCTTTGGGGCTTCGGTGGTTTTTTCTTTATTTTCTTCCATTAGATTACTTCCCCGGTCTTCTTGGCAAAACGAACTTTCTTTCCGTTATCGTCAAATTTATACCCAATACGAGTCGTCTTTCCATCCTTAAGAACGTAAGCGACATTAGAAACAGCAAGTGGGGCTTCAATCTCAATAATTCCACCCTTATCCTGCTGATTTTTCTTCTTCATGGTTTTTTTAACCATGTTGACACCTTGAATAACGATTCTCTCGTTATCATGGTCAATAGAAAGGATACGGCCTGTCTTGCCCTTATCTTTTCCTGCAATGACTTTTACGGTGTCTTCTTTTTTCAGTCTCATAGCTGATCTCCTACAACACTTCCGGCGCGAGGGAAACAATCTTCATATAGTGATCACGAAGTTCTCGAGCCACTGGTCCAAAGACACGCTTGCCGCGCGGGTTATTGTTGGCATCAATGACGACGCATGCGTTGTCATCGAACCTGATATAGGTACCGTCAGGTCTACGGTATTCCTTCCTCGTACGAACAATAACGGCTTTCAGGACGTCGCCTTGCTTAATCGCGCCATTGGGAAGTGCGGTCTTTACAGCAACCACAATAATATCACCAACACTGGCGACATATCTATGGCTTCCACCAAGAACCTTAATACACTGAACCTTTTTGGCTCCGCTATTGTCTGCAACATTCAAATACGACTGCATCTGGATCATAAAGTCTCTCCTGTCCTTTTAGCGGGCACGCTCGACAATCTGAACGAGACGCCAGCACTTGTCTTTGCTCAGATGTCGGCACGATTCAACAAGAACAGTGTCCCCAATCTTTGCCTCGTTTTTCTCATCGTGAGCCTTAACCTTCTTGGTAGAACTCACATACTTCTTATACAGGGGATGCAGTGTCCTTGAAGTAATGGCGACTGTAATTGTCTTATCCATTTTGTCACTGACCACCTGACCAGTAAAACTTTTTCTCTTAGCTTCTTCTTCCATCTCTGCGCTCCCTATTTAGAGACCTTGCGAATACCAAGTTCATATTCGGTAATAAGGGTGTTGACACGGGCGATACTCCTGCGAGTAGTGCGGACAGCAAGAGGATTTTCAACATGCCCAAGTACCTTGCCCATTCTCAGGTCAAGGTATTGCTTGTGAAGTTCTTCCTTCTTCGCTTTCAGCTCATCCAGGGTTAAATCTTTAAATGAATTCTTCATATCCTACTCCACATCCCGTCTTGCAACAAACTTGGTATGAATCGGAAGTTTTGACGCAGCCAAGGAAAGAGCCTCGTGTGCCAAATCTTCAGTAACACCACCCATTTCGAACATGATAGCACCTGTCTTGACCACAGCTACCCAACCTTCCGGATTACCTTTGCCGTTACCTTGTCTGGTTTCAGCTGGTTTCTTTGTATAAGGCATATCAGGGTAAATACGAATCCAGACCTTACCACCACGCTTAATATGACGGGTCAATGCGATACGAGCCGCTTCAATTTGGCGGTTAGTTACCCACATTGGCTCGGTGGACATCAAACCATATTCACCAAATGCAATTGTATTGCCACAATGCGCAACGGAATTGCGATGTCCACGCTGCCTTTTTCTGTACTTAACTCTCTTTGGACTAAGCATGGCCTAACTCCTTGCCTCAATGACATCAGAACCAGCGGCCTCAGCCCTTACGGGTTTTTTGGCAACTGCACCAGCATCATCTTTTGTCGCATGTTCGTAAATCTCACCATTAAATACCCACACTTTGACACCAATAGCGCCAAAGGAAGTACTCGCCACACTGAAGCCATAATCAATATCACTCCGCAAAGTATGAAGTGGTACACGACCATCCTTCATCCATTCGCTTCTTGAAATCTCGGCTCCACCAATACGGCCTGAACATCGAATTTTCACACCCTGAGCGCCACTCTGCATTGCTTTAGAAACTGCAGTCTTCATTGCTCTACGGAACGAACCACGCGCAACAAGTTGGCGAGCAACATTGGCAGAAATCAACTGAGCATCAGCTTCAGGCTTTTTAATCTCTTTAATCTTAATCTGCACCTTTTTCTCAGAAAGCTTCTGCAAGCGAAGGCCAAGTTTTTCAACGTTGGCACCCTTACTGCCGATAATGATTCCTGGGCGACTGGTGGTAATTACGACCGTCACACGCTGTGGTTTACGAATGATTTCAACATCCGAAATCTCCGCACCCTGAACTTCAGGACACTCAATCAAAGCTTTTCTTAGCTTCAAATCTTCATGAAGGGTGTCCGCATATTCCTTGGAGTCCACATACCACTTCGATTTCCAAGTCTTGTTGATCCCCAAGCGGAGCCCAATAGGATTTACTTTATGGCCCATTTATTTCCTCACGCTAGCTTTTTCGTCAACGGTGACGGTAATATGTGACATCCTGCGAAGAAGAATATCTCTTCTTCCATGGGATCTCGGCCAAACTCTCTTGAGTCTTGGGCCTTCGTCAACACACAGTTCTGAAACAAACAAGTTTTCTTCATCTATCTTCTTGTTTCGATCCAATGCATTGGCGCAAGCACTCTGCAATACTTTCAGAATGAGGTGTGAACCTTTCTGAGGCATCGCTTCAAGAATCGCTACAGCTTCTGGATAGGGCTTTCTTCTTACAAGGTCTGCGACAGGGCGAACCTTGGAGGGAGAAATCATCAGATATTTTGCAGTTGCTGAATAACCTTTTTTCTCTTCCATAGTCTCACCTATTTGGCTGCAACAGCCTTGTCAGAAAGCGAGTGGCCGCGGAAAATTCTAGTAGGAGCAAACTCTCCGAGCTTGTGTCCAACCAGGTTCTCGGTCACATACACAGGGATCCAAGTCTTTCCGTTATATACGGAGATGGTGAATCCCACCATTTCAGGGATGATTGTTGAGGTGCGGGAGTACGTCTTAATCATCGTCTTCTGATTAGTCTTGTCAGACTCTTGAATCCTCTTATATAGTTTCTTTTCAATAAAAGGACCTTTTTTGATTGATCTTGCCACGTTAAACTCCTACTTCCTCTTCTTCACAATGAATGCATTAGAAGGTTTCTTCCGAGAACGAGTGATACCACCCTTAGTCGGTTTACCCCATGGGGTAACAGGATTACGTCCAGTACCAGTCTTACCCTCACCACCACCATGTGGGTGATCAATCGGGTTCATTGCGATACCACGTACCTGAGGTCTCCTGCCAAGGTGCCGACTTACACCGGCTTTCCCAAGGCTTGTATTCATATGATCAAGATTCCCAAGTTGCCCGATAGTTGCATAGCATTCACCGAACACCATACGCATCTCACCAGAAGGTAAACGGAGCGTAACGTAATCACCTTCCTTGGCAACAATAGTAGCACCAAGACCTGCTGCTCGAACCAACTGACCACCACGACCAAGATTCAATTCCACGTTATGGACCATAAGACCAAGTGGAATACTCTTCAAAGGAAGGGCGTTCCCCATCTCCAGAGGAGCATTTGGCCCGCTGACAATCTTCTGTCCTACTTTAAGTCCCTGTGGAGCAATGATATAGCGTTTCTCGCCATCTGCATAGAAAACCAATGCAATGTTTGCAGTGCGATTCGGATCATACTCAAGGGTCTTGACCGTTCCTGGAACTCCAATCTTATTGCGCTTAAAATCGATAATACGATAAGAGCGCTTATGACCACCGCCACGCCGACGTACACTCACACGTCCGAAAGTATCACGACCAGCTTTCCTGTGAAGGTTCCTGGTCAAAGACTTTTCCGGCTTGGAAGTAGTCAACTCGTCGAAGACCAATGTGGTCCTCTGGCGAAGGCCTGGAGTATTTGGCTTGTACTTTTTAAGAGCCATTTCTCACTTCTCCTTATACGCCTTCGATGGCCGGGATGGAATCACCCTTGGCCAGGGTCACGATAGCCTTTTTCCAGTTACCAGTATTGCCAAGGATGGACCCACCCTTGCCCCTGCTGTACTTAGGCTTACCTTTTACAATCATAGTGTTGCACATAACCGGCGTCACTTTGAACAACTCTCTCACCGCATCAACAATCTGCGGTTTATTAGCGTCCATATGCACCACAAATGTGTATCTCTTGATTTCCCCTTCACGAGCAAGATTACTCTTTTCGCTCAGAACAGGGGCAATTATAATTTGGTCTGCTCTCATTTCGCGGCCTCTTTAGTATCATCGTAGAACTCATTCAAATTCTTGACGGCGGTCTCAAGAACCAGAATTTTCCGACCATACAGCAACTCATGTGCAGACAGTCTGTTGTACGAAAGAACATGTAAATAAGGAATATTGTGTGCGGCACGACGCAACATCGCATCATCACCCTTAAGAATCAACACAGTACGAGTGCTATCTGGATTGAAATTCTTAATGGTTGAAATCAAATCCTTAGTTTTGCCATTAGCAGAAGTAAAATCTTCCACAACCACAATACGATTCTCCTGAACCCCAAGAGTAAGGAGACTCTTCATCGCCAATCGTTTCATCTTCCGAGGAAGAACCCATCCATAATTACGAGGCTTTGGCCCAAAACAAGTACCACCACCAACATGGATAGGAGATTTCTTGTCTCCTTCACGAGCATTACCAGTACCCTTCTGCTTGAAAGGCTTAGTATTGCTATAGTTGACCTCTGAACGATCCTTTGTGCTTGCAGTACCTACACGCCGGTTCGCAAGCTCATTATTGATGGCATAGTAAATGGTACCTTCACTGACTTCACGATTAAATACCGAATCATTCAGTTCGACACTTCTTACTTCTTTACCATCAGTAGAAAAGACTTTAGTTTCCATATATCTCGCCCCTACTTCTTTATCGCTTTCTTCACGATGACGACACTCTGGGCGGGACCAGGGATAGCTCCCCTTACCATAAGAACCTGCAGGTCTTCATCTATTCGCACAACCTTCAAATTCTGAACCGTAGTCTTATCCACCCCCATATGTCCAGCCATATGATGGCCTTTAAAGGTACGTGCAGGAGTAGATGACATTGCGGTGCCACCGATATCGCGATGGAATTTTGAACCGTGGGTAGCACGTCCGCCACTAAAGCCGAAACGTTTCATACCACCGGCAAATCCCTTTCCTTTCGAAGTTCCAGAAACATCAACGTAGGTTGTATCCTTGAAAACATCAACACCAAGAACCTCGCCAACCTTAACTTCCTTTTCATAGTCTCGGAACTCAACAATGTGTTGCTTGGGTTCACAAACGCCTTTGAATTGTCCAGCATATGGCTTTGTAACTGTGTTTTTTTTCTTGTCAATGGAACCGAGAACAGCCGCTTTGTAACCGTTTTTCTCTTCAGTACGGTCAGCAACAACAACATTGTCCTCAATCTTTATTACAGTCACGGGTGTAAGCCTGCCTTGCGCATCAAACACCTGTGTCATTCCTATTTTTTTGCCGATAAGCCCTAACATCTCTTACCTCAACTCTCTACTGTTTAATCTCGACATCAACACCGGCAGGGAGCTCAAGCTTCATGAGGGCATCCATGACCTTTGATGTGGGATCCAATATGTCAATTAACCTCTTATGGGTTCTCATCTCGAACTGTTCACGAGATTTCTTATTGACAAAGGGCGATCTCAGGACGGTGTATTTATTGATACGGGTCGGGAGCGGAACAGGTCCGGAAACAGTAGCACCGGCCTTCACTACGGTATCAACGATAGCCTTGGAGCTCTGTTCTACTAGCTCAACATCAAAGCCTCTCAATCTTACCCGAATTCTTTCTTTAGCCATTATTCCTCCAAAAAACTGGTCTTGCCAGCAATTCATATTGAATGCCAGCAAGACATTCGTAACAAAACTTAGTCGCTGATTTCAGTCACCTGGCCAGATGCAACAGTCTTTCCACCTTCACGAATAGCAAAGCGAAGACCTTTGTCCATTGCGACCTTATGAATCAACTCTACGTTAATAGAAGTATGATCACCAGGCTTAATCATCTGGACGCCCTCTGGCAGATTTACAGTACCAGTGATATCTGTGGTACGGAAATAGAACTGTGGACGATAACCCGAGAAGAAAGGAGAGTGTCTACCACCCTCGTCACTGCTCAATACATACACAGCACCAATGAATTTCTGGTGAGGAGTAATCGACTTCGGCTTGGCAAGGACCTGTCCACGGACAACATCCTTCTTGTCAACACCACGAAGCAGAGTACCAACATTATCACCAGCCTCTCCCATATCCATCGTCTTATTGAACATCTCAACACCAGTGACGACAGACTCTTTTGTCTCCTTGATACCGACAATTTCAACAGGATCATTAATCTTGATTGTTCCACGCTCAATACGACCAGTGACAACTGTACCACGACCGCTGATTGTGAAAATGTCTTCAATTGGCATCAAGAAAGGTTTATCGATTTCTCGTACAGGAAGCGGGACATACGTATCCATAGCATCCAGAAGCTCATCGATAC
>JBAXZS010000003.1:0-32845 GCA_041670175.1 Sphaerochaetaceae bacterium
GGGGGGAAGTTGCCTTTTTCATTTCGCTTGCCTGCGGGTCTGTTGGTGAGTATCTGCATCCCTTCATCAATGGTTTTCACCGGATAGATATGGAATCTTTTTGCTTTGATGTCATCTAGTACCTCATAGGGGAGAATAAGATTCTTGGTATTCTGATAGGGGATGATTACCGCCTGATGTCCGGTAAGTCCTGTGGCCCGGCAGGTGGTATAGAAACCCTCGATTTTCTCATTTATTCCTCCTACGGGCTGGACCATGCCCATTTGGTTGACAGATCCGGTCACCGCCACATCCTGACGGATTGGCAATTCCCCAATAGCCGAGAGCAGGGCGTAAAGCTCGGATGAGGAGGCGCTGTCTCCGTCAATCTCTGAGTAGTTCTGTTCAAAGGCTATGCCTGCATATATCGAGAGCGGAAAATTACGGGCATAATGCTTACGAAGATAGCCTTGGAGAATCAGCAATCCCTTGTCATGTATCTCCCCTGACAACCCTGCCTCATGCTCGATATTCACAATACCTTCATTCCCCGGGGCGACCGTGGCGCTGATGACTGTGGGAGTTCCAAAAGAAGAGGAGCCCCTGTCCATGACCGCCAGGCCGTTGACAACGCCTATCCGATCTCCTTTGAGACTGATGACCATCTCCCCGTCAAGTATCTCTTTGTTGATGCGTTCCTCAGTTATGCCGGAGAAATAGGTCCTCTCCTCGTTTGCCTTGAGGATCATTGATTTGTCAATGCAAGCCTTGTTTTCCAGGCGCGCCCAATAGTCAGCCTCCACCAATATATCGCAAAGTTGTGAGAACTGGGTGGTCAGCTCATTCCGCATTTCAGCGAACCAGGCGCTGTACCGTAACATCTGAGCAAGGGCATCATCGGTAAGGGGTAGCAAATGGTTCTCCAGTGTGTAGTGGTCAAGCAATGCAATGGTCTTGCTGATGTTCTCGCTATTGGCAACCATGGAATAATCGAACTGTGCTGAGATCTTGAAGAGTGACAGGAATTGCTCATCCTTCTCCGAAAGGGTGTCATAGACGTCTTCACTTCCAATGAGGACCACTTTGAGGGGCATGGCTGCCAAAGCCGGCCTTACTGGGGGGCTAAGCAGTTCCCCAATGGGATTCTTGCTATCCTCCACTGCATAGAGATACCGTTTGAGAGCAATCCACAATCCCTTTTCATCAATAATCTGTTCAGCGTTGATGATTAAGAATCCTCCACTTGAACGCAGGAGGGATCCTGCGTGAAGTGCGAGATGGGCAAACTTGTATTCCTTATCAACCGAGCCGAAAAGATTGGTGAAAGAAGGGTGGGTTTCCACTACAAAGGGACGTTCTGTGCTCCCTGCATGATTGACCAATAGCTTGACTTTATATTTCTCACTTTGAAGGGCTTGCCGTTGGATATCGGATCGCACATGGCTGAAAAAAAGGCGGCAGTCGCTCTCAGGAAACTGCGTCTCCATTGTTGAGAGATATGCCATTGCCTGATTCTTGTCTGAATCAAGCAATTGGGAGAAATGGTCCATTCCGTCCGTGAATCTTAATCCTTCCCCCGCTTTGAAAAGCAGTACGTTTGGACTGTCAGGCTCGATAAAATTATACGTATAGACAATATCACGAAGGATACTTACGTCTCCTCTAAATTGCTGGGCTATTCTTCTGACGGTAGTAAGGCGCCCACTTCCGCTGTCTCCGCTTACAAAGACATTGTATCCATTCTGTTTGATGGAAAGGCCCATCGCCAGGGCGCGAAGTGCCCTGGGTTGTCCTATGATTGTTGCATCATAGGAAATCTGACGGCATTCTTTCACTACAGAAGTACTGTAGTCAAAACTGGCCTGTTCCCAGGATAATTCCTCAACCTTAAAATCATTGGTTAGCATATCAACAACTATATCAGAGCCGGGATGCAAAAGCTAGAACTTGCACAGTAACTGGAGTATACTCAATGGGATATGAAACGAATTGAATTGGTATCTTTTCTCACAGAATACTTGCATATCGAGCAATTCACTTCGATAGATCCTTCCACCAATGGGTTGGTCGTGGGATCTCCAAGGGAAAGAGAAGTGGTCAGGGTGGCTTTTGCCGTTGATGCGGATTTGTCGACTTTTCGTCTTGCGATACAGGAAGGCGCTGATCTTCTGTTTACCCATCATGGTCTGTTCTGGGGAAGCCCGCTAGCCATAATTGGCACCCATTATACCAGGGTGAAGACCCTGTTGGACGCCGACTTGGATCTTTTTGTGTGCCATCTGCCGCTTGATGCTCATCCGATTGTCGGTAATAACGCTCAGATGGCCATGCTTCTTGGATTGGAGGATTTACAGAGTTTCGCTCCGTTCCATGAAATACCTCTTGGGTATTGGGGGACAAGCAACGTGTCCTTAAGCCTGGAGGAAATACAAAGGAGATTAGGATTTTCCCATGCTGTGGTATTACCCTTCGGCAAGAAAGAGATCCGTAGCGTAGGCCTGGTAAGTGGGGCTGCAAGTGAGGATGTCAGTGCGGCCATAGCCATGGGCCTGGATTGCTTTGTCACGGGAGAGGTGAGGCATGAGCAATATTCCGATTGTGTTGAGAATCATATGAATGTGATTGGAGGAGGCCATTATCAAAGCGAGGTTTTCGGAGTACAGGCGGTAAGTAAACTTCTGCGTGAGAGATTTGGGCTTCAAACGGTATTCCTTGCCAACCCCACAGGTTTGTAATATATTCCCAAATTATGAATAAAAAACGCTATGCACCTTTGCTGCTAACTCTGGGCATTCTTCTTGTTGACCAGCTCTCCAAGGCATGGATAGTCGCTCATATCCCTGAGAATACTATTGGATACAAATTATTTGGGGATTTTCTGGAGATTTGGCATGTGCGTAACAGCGCGGTCGCTTTCAGTATGGGGAGTGGCTTGAATACTACAGTGAAATTAATAAGTTTTATTATTATTCCGGTGTTGTTGCTCATTGGTGTTGTGTATTTGCTTTTTTCTCAGAAATACCAACTTTCCCGGTTCCAGCGTTGGGTCCTTGCACTGTTTCTCGGAGGAGGGTTGGGAAATCTTTGCGATCGTATTTTCAGGCATTTCAGAGTAGTCGATTTTATGTCCAATAGGGTGTATGGCCTATTCGGAATGGAATTCTGGCCTACATGGAATATTGCGGATGCTTCGTTGGTGGTCAGTGCCATATTGCTGGCTTTTTCATTGTTGTTTAGTAAGGAAACCGATACAATTGAGAGAAAGAGGAGAAAGAAATAATGTCGAAAAAAAGTAATACTGTCTGGTTCATGGTCATAGCAACGATCCTCAATCTGGTATTGATGTTGGCGTTGTTTCTTCTTTGCTTTGTCCTTATTAGCAATTTTGTAAGTCCTGATAGCAAGCTAGTCCCCTTGTGGCTTTCCTTGTCCTTTATTGTAAGCATTGGAGGAAGTTTTGCTCTTTATTCCGTGATTATCAAAGCCTTTTCCAAGAAATTCCATATTGAGGAGAAGATGGCTCCTCTGTTCAACCACAGACCAAGACGCAGGGTCAATAAAGAGGATTAATGGCAATATCATATAATCTTGCACAATTAGGTAGGGTCTCTTGGTTCCCCTTCAGTGACGAACCGATGATTCATAGCCAATGGTATATGTCCCGGTTGTGTGATCCCAGTATCCTGCTTCCCAGTCTCTCTCCTGATGGGAAATGGCATTTGTTTGCTCATACTTGGGTGGGGCTGGAACATTTTACAAGCGAGAACGGGATACGTTGGCAACCTTTGAAGATGATTGAGTTCAGGGGGCATTCTCCTTTTGTGTATTATGAGAACGGAGTATGGTATCTCATTTATGAGAAACATGATAAACTTTTTCAGAAATTCAGCAGACGTAGGAAGGAATTGCAAAATATTGCGACCAGCCGGTTCGAGATGCGCTCTTCTACCGATCTCATTCTCTTTAGCGAACCGAAAATAATTCTTGACAGCATTCAGGTTCCCTTTTCTCATGATGGTCTCAAACGTGCAAGGATCTCACGCCCGCAGCTATTCAAAACCGAGAATGGATATCGTCTTTATTATGGAGCTTCCCATATTGTGCTTGAGAAGACCTTGCAGAAAGTGACCCGTTATTTTGCTGTGGCTACCTCAAACAAGCTGGAAGGGCCTTATATCGATAATAGGATTCTTCTTGAACCAAAAGCGGATGATCCTTATCGGAACATGGCCACTGGAAGTGTGAAAGTGGTTCAGACCAGCGACGGTTTCGCTGCTTTTGATTGTAGCTTCCAATGGGATGCGACCAAGGGGAAGACAATCAGCAAGATGATACTGCTTTCCAGTCTTGACGGTCTTGATTTTGTTCCAATGAAGAAACCTGTGATTCTTTCATGTCCTCAAAAAGGATGGGCAAGCAGGTTCATCACAAGTTGTGATGTGCATTATAAGGCCGATGAGCAATGCTGGTATTGCTATTTCAGTGCGAATAGCAAGCGGGTGTTCGATTTTTTGGCTCGGGAGGCCGTAGGGCTGTTGCTTGGCAAGGACCCCAGCCTTCGTAAATTTCCTACACCAATTGAGTAGTCACCAAAAGGCTTCTTTTTTTCCAATGGGTCATACCTTCCCAGACGATGGTCTCGCTCCCATCTTCTTCTGTCCGTACAATTTTGTGATAAAGAAGAGGTTCCTCTTGTTCCAGGACTTTCTCGATTGGGCTTCCTGTAAAGACACGGACATGCTCTCCAAGGAAGGTCTGTCGTATCCATGAGACGTCGATCTCATCGACTTTATAATCATTCCTGAAGCCATTGGGAAGACTGTCAAGCACCCAATTGAGGTAGGAGATGTTGTTCACATGATGGTTGCCGTCAGTATCCAATAAATGAATGATCGGACTATAGGTGAAGATGACCTTGCTTCCTGAGGCTTCGAATTGTATTCGTTTTTCCAATGTCGGGTTGATATAGTGGGCATTGTCATTTTCGGAAGGGATTCCAAGGGTTGCCGTTATTTCCTGTGGTCTGACAGGACGAAAATTATGTTGTAAATCCAGTATGGCCCATTGGGTCATTGCTTCGAATAACGGTTTGTGTTGTTCATCATACCCTCTGACCACACGTGGCATATGAAATCCGAGAGGTTGCTGTGCCCAAGTCTCCGCAAGCACATCCTCAGGCCATGCGGTATAGCGTAATATCTTCATCTTGGAACGAAGGATAACCCACGTCTTGCCCTGTTCCTGAAGCTCCGGAATGCTGAGATGCCTGCACGCCGCATGCAATCCCGCCGCATCTTGGACAATACCGAAATAGAAAGCAAGACGGGCATTGTAATGGGGATCTGTCTCATAGGTATAGGTCATAAAACGCATGCGTAGGACATTATCAGAGCCAACGATATTAGAATTCAAGATCATAATAGTCCCACTATATCATTACACAAGAGAATGATACAACCTGATTAACAGGAAGTCGATTCGAATTTCTCGATTTCCTTATAGGTCTTAAAGATGGATCGTTTCTTGTTTTTCTGATGTAAGGCAAGAGCACTTTTAAGAATAGTGGGGTCATATTTGTTCGTTTGAAGGAAATCATACCATTCCTTGATACTTTTAGTCGGATCAGCCTCATGGAGGTCCACGGCGTTATTGAGCATGTTTTCTTCATACTGACGGGCAACAAGAGACTTGTTGAAGCCGATTATCTCATCGTCGGTGAATTTTCCCGTACGCTTCAAATTGACCAGCATCTGCTTGCTTTTTTCGCTTATCATATTCAGATCTTCACCTAGATATGCCCAAATTATTTTTGCCACTCTTCCTGTCTCCTTACCCTATAATATACAAGTTTCTTACCAATAGTCCAAATGGTTTTCTTACTCTTCGACTCCAATTCCTCGTAAAGTACTTCTTCCTCCAGGAAGCTTAAGCACTTCTATCTGATTGGGAATACGGTCCTTAAGAGCTGTCACATGGCTGATGATCCCAATGGTCTTTTCATTTTGTTCAAGACTGGTGAGAGCGTTGAGGGCTGTCTCGATGGTATGGGGATCGAGTGTCCCAAATCCTTCATCAAGAAAAAGAGAATCAATTCGCATACCGCTGGAAGACCAGGAACTCAATCCAAGGGCCAGGGCAAGACTGACGATGAAGCTTTCCCCGCCGGACAGGTTCTTTGTGGTGCGGATGGTGTCACCTTGATAGAAATCCTCCACAAAAAAGTCCAAGGGCTCTTCCTTTATTGTACAAAGCAAATATCTGTCTGATAGTTTTTGCAATTGCATATTTGCTTGCCTGATCAGTTTCTGGAAGGTAAGGCTTTGGGCGAAGTTCCTGAATTTTTTACCATCTGAGGAGCCGATAAGCTCATTCAGAATATTCCATTGCTCAAATATCTTTTGTTGTTGCCCAATCAACTTACCTTGCTTTAACGCACTTGCTCTTACCTTTTCATCAGCACTGAGTTTTTCTTTAAGGACTCCAATACTCTCGTTGGTTTTATCATTCATGCGTTGGTTCTCCTCAAGCTGTGCCGAAAGGGTCTCTTTGCCTGCCACAGGGAGAGGGATCTCCTCTTGCCCTGCAAGGCGAGAGGAACGATCTTTCAAGGAAGACTGGGTATCCGCAAGTTCTTTTTCTCTCTGTTGAAGTGAGGCAAGTGTTCTTGCATCCAGTAACGAGTCAAGATAGCTCTGCTCACTTTCAAAGCCGCAACAAGAGAGATGGGAAAGGAACAAGGACTGTTCTTTTTCTTCCTTCAGTTTGATTTCCCCTAGTCTGGTCAGATTTTCCTTTAACTGAGAAAGCAAGGAGAGATATTCATCATGAATAGAGCTCCATGCTTGGGCTTGGGCCTTGTTTTGGTTCGAATATTCTTCGCTTTTTCTCTTAATCTCTTCTTGTTTTGTTTTTACCTCATTTTGCCCAAACAACTCGGTTCTTTTTCTTTGGAATTTTGCAAGTTCGTTGCCTTTCTTTCTGTAGGTATCCTTTGCCTCCTCCCAGTTTTTCGTGTCACTCGCCAACTGTGTCTGAAGGTTCTTGATATCACCTTGTCTTGCTTTAAGGGAAAATTCCAAGGAGTCCTTTTCCTTACTTTTTGTCTTGAATAGGGCGGCACGATTTTCCAGCAAGTCAAAAGTTGCTTCATCCCATTGGCTGATGCCATAGGTCTTGACCTGTTCCAGCAGTTGGAGAATTACTTGCTCCTTGACTTTCCTAAGTGCCTCTTCCTGGGCTTTTGTTTGTTTCTCCTTCAACAGGCTTTGTTTCAAGTCATCATCCAAGGGAACGAGCTGTTCGGAAAGTTTCTCAAGCTCTTTTCTTGCCGTTTTGGCTTCTTCTTCATTTTTCCTGATATATTCTTGCTGGGTAAGGATCCAGTCGATGAGCTTGGATATTTCTTGTATCTTCGACTCAAGCTGGTCATCGAGGGTGGGTAGGCCTTTTGCATAGGGATGTTCGAGGGAACCGCAAAGAGGGCAGGGTTCGTTAACTTTAAGATTTTTTCGTTGTTCTTCAAGGCTGGCGACCAATCTAGCTTGGATACGGGCTTCGCCCAAGGTGTCCTTGCAATTTTGTAAGCTGGCAAGGGTCTCACCCTTGCATCGGGTGGCAAGCTCCGTTTCGAGTGCTTCTTTTTGTTGGGATAGCTCGAGGAATCTCTGTTTTTGGGCTAAGACTTTGGATTCTTGTATCTCATGAAGATGTTTGGCATTCTCAATTTCTTCACCAAGTTCTGAAAGGGAAGAAAGGCAGTCTTCAATTTGCCTTGAGGTTTCCTTGAGATGGTTTTCTTTTTCTTTCAACCCTGATAACAGGTTTTCCAGATTCTTATCCGTCTGATGGTCTTCTATCCAGTGTCCGAGTTCTTCCTTGTTTTTAAGCTCTTCATCATAGGCCATCTTACTGGTGGAGAGATTCTTTTGGTCCGTGAGGACTGAGGATTCTCGTTCCTGTGCTTTCTGCTGCAAGGTCGAACAGTTTTCTTTACATTCTTCGATGTTGCTATCCAGAGCCTTTACCTCAGCAAGGATTGTCAGCCAATTCTCTTTGTCTTTGAGCCATGCTTGATTATTTCTGTCTGCTTCTTCAAATGACTTCTGTGCCTTTTCTTCCTCTTGGGCAAGGAGCTCCTTCCTTTGGGAAAGAGAATCGATGGAGATTGCTGTTTTCTTTCTTTCCTGCCTGAGGAAGCCAAGCTGAGCATAAGGAACAGCGAGACTTTGGCCTTTATGAAAAAGATCAAGTTTTTTCTGGCTGTCAGCAAAATTCTTTTGATCCTCAAGCAATGCTTTTTGAGCAATCGCAATATTGGTTCTTTCTGTTTCTCTTTGCGTTATCTTTTCGTACACAGTAAGCATTTCCAGAAGTTTTTCTCGTTCCTTGGTAAGGTCTTCACTTTGTTTTCGAAGCGCTTGCAGAGAGTCCAGGAGTTCCTTGCGCTCATTCTCGTCGAGGATTTCCATTTCGGAAAAACTGGATTTGAGTTTATCCAATGTCTCTTTCTCTTTTTTTTGTCGTTGGAATACCGCTATTGAGATATCAGAATAGATTTCCGTCTTGGTTATCTGCTCGAGTATCGGGGCCCGTTCATCGGCTTCCGCCTGAAGGAAGCTTGCAAACTTGCCTTGGGAAAGGAGAACCGCTTGGGTGAAACGATTGAAATCCAACTTTGTTACTTCTTCAATTTTCTCAAGGAATTCGCTGCGCTTGTCGTTTAGGACTTTTGTCCCTTCTGATAATTCCTGTATTGGATCCTGAAGCGCGCCCTCGGCTTTGCCATGGGAACGTTTTTGGGACCAAAAGGCCCTATAGGTATGTCCCTTCTCACTGAAGACCACCTCGGCTGAACAGAAAGAGCATCCGTGAGAAAGAATTGAGTTAGTGTTCTTGTTTATTTTTTTCAGTCGGGCGGTGCAACCGAACAGGGCAAGAGTGATGGCATCCAGGATGGTGGTCTTTCCGCTTCCTGTCTCCCCGGTGATGAGGAAGAGACCTCCTTGACGTAATTTGGGGTCGTCGAAGTTGATGGTATGCTTGCCCTCAAGGGAGTTGAGATTGCAGAAGGTGACTTTATGGATTCTCATCTTTTTTCCCTTCCTCTAGATTTTGCACAATCTCTTTGAAATGGTCCAGAAGCACCTTTCGCAGGTTGTCTTCCATTTGCAAGTTGTCAAGTTTCTTCTGGAATACCTGCTGTGGTGATAAGGTCGCAAGGTCTTCTGTTTCCTCGCTGGAGAGGAGCAAGTTGTATTGTTGCATGTCAGACACCCTGAGGAGCTTGAGCTTTTTCTCCTTGCAGATTTGCTCAACTTTATCCCTGAGTTGCAGGTCTCGCCCCTCTCCCGTATAAATGACCTCCACCCAGGTATCGGCTTCAGTGATTTCCTTCAGTTTTTTTTCAATGATGGGCCAATCTCCCTTGATATCCTTCAGGTGGCAAAAAGGGGGAAGTTGCAAGGGCTCGATTGTCCTCTGCCCTTGGTCGAAAGTGACCAGGACCACCTGCTTCTTCTGGTCCGCCTCGCTAAAGCTTATTGGAAGAGGGGACCCGCAATATCGTATCATTGTTGCTCCAGCCACCACCTGGGGCACATGGATATGCCCAAGGGCTACATAATCGATGGCGGAGGGGAATATCTCTGAGTTTACAGCTCCAAGATTGCCTATGTAATCGTGTACATCCTGTCCTTCCCCTATGATACTTCCTCTCAAATAGAGATGCCCCATTGCTATGATGGGGCCCTGTGGAAGGATCTTGCATGCTTTTTCTGTCAATTGCTGATAAACAGCCTTGATGGCCGCTTGCAGGGTTTGTTCTTTCTCTTCAGCACTTTGACCTTCGGTGCTTTGTTGTATTTCGCTGTCCCGAAGGAAGGGAACAGCAAGAACCACGGCTTCAATGGCTCCTTCTTTGTTTTTTACGGGAACTATTTCTTCTTCTTCCACTGGTCGGGAAACAACTTTGACATTGATTGCCTCAAGTATATATTTAGGAGCTTCCAGCAAGGAAGGAGAATCGTGGTTGCCTGCTATGATGATAACCTGCCTGCAACAGGTTCCATTGAGTCCGGCAAGAAAGGAGTAGTATTGTTTCAAGGCGGTATTGGAAGGTGTTGTGGTATCGAAGACATCTCCACTGATAAGGAGTACATCGACGTTTTCCCTGGTGATCAGACTATGAAGATAGGTAAGGAAGGCAGAGAACTGTTCGTTTCGTTTCTGATCATAAAGTATGTGATTCAAATGCCAGTCTGAGGTATGAAGGAATTTCGTCAATATTGCTCTCCGATGATTAAAGACAATCCTTTCTGGTCGCACATGCCACCTTCCTCGATTTCATAAGGGGAGCCAAGGGACGGTTCCTGCCGGAAAAGTCGTATACTTTCGATACCCTGGGCCTGAAGTACTTGGAGGAGAGAATGCAGAGCTGTCGAGTTCTCATAACCTGCTTCAACTGCAATCTTTCCCAAGGTACAGGCATAAGCATTCTTGACAGTGACTATTGCAGCGTCCTGGATAAAGTCCCAGGCGATGGCATCCCTGTCCAAAGCGGATCCGTTGCGATGGTAGAGATGGTCAAGCGCAGACCTTGACAAGGGTACTTGGGGAGGAGGCTTAAGGTCTTCTTGCCTTGCTATTCTGTAACAAAAGAATTTACTGGTATTGAAAAATCCGTTTTGCAAATAAAAGGGACGTGCGTTTTCCGCTGGGTAGAGCATCAATGGAACCTGATAGTGTCTTCGAGCTTGTTGCAAGAGTTCTCCCATCATCCCTCTATTTCTATAGGACTTGAGCGTCGAGGCCCCCACAATGTAGCGGCAATCCTTTCCTTCGTACGTACTAGCCAGGGCATGCAGGCAACTCACGATTTTTTCTTGGTATCTGATGACCAGTATGGATTGAGGGTCAAACCTTATATCAAAAAACTGCTCAAGGAAACCGGGTTCTTCATTGAAGGTATCCTTCCACAGCAATTTCAACTGTTGCTTGTCTTCCTTTTTGGCTATCTCAACCCTGGGCATCTTTGCTTTTCCTGTTTCTATAGAAGCGAAGCATGCTTCGTCCATATTTCCGTTCATCAATACATTCCAGGCTTCCCACCTTCTCAGGCCAGGAATTTTTCTCCTCTGAGGGGTAATGGATGATGAACAATCCGTCTTCCTGTACGAGACCTGCTTTGTCGATGGCTTCTGCCATGGCGATCTTTCCTTCCATATCAAAGGGTGGATCCGCATATACATAGTGATATTTAAGTTTTGCGGTGGGGATGAAATGATTCACATCAACCATGAAGAGCTTGATATCGCTTTTGACGAAGCTGATGTTTTTCAATATAGTCTCTTTCTTGCCCCGGTCCATTTCCACCAGATGCACCATAGCGGCGTTGCGGGATGCCGCTTCAATGCCCACGCACCCAGAACCTGAGAAAAGATCAAGCCAGGTCTTACCACTGAGATCCCCTAGCTGGTCAAAAAGTGATTCCCTCATCATGTCCATGGCAGGACGAATGACTCCTGGAGGACACGTCACCGTCCTTCCTCTGTAAAGACCACCTGTAATACGCATACCTTGATGATACGGGAAAACTTGCAAAAATGAAACTGGTAGCAAACAGGATGGGGTGATTCCGTTATTTGAGGATATCCTTGATGCCTCCAAGGGAAGCAAGGACTCCTGTTGCTTCGTATGGCATGTACACCACCTTGTTATCCTTTCCACTGACCATTTGCCCCAAGGCATCGATATATCTCATGGCGATCAGGTATTTTGCATAATCCTGATCTGAGCCGAATGCCTGCTTCACGATTCTTACCGCCTCGGCCTCGGCCTCAGCCTTCTTGATGGTTGCTTCGGCGGAACCTTCAGCAGAAAGAATAGCGGATTGTTTCTCCCCTTCGGCTCTGTTGATGGCGGACTCCTTATATCCTTCGGCCTCCAGGATTTTTGCCTGTTTCTCTCCTTCCGCAATTAATATGGCAGCTCTTCTGTCTCGTTCCGCCTTCATTTGCTTTTCCATTTGAGAACGGATTTCTTCCGGAGGATTGATATCCTTGAGCTCGACACGATTGACCTTGATTCCCCACTTATCGGTGGCTTCGTCCAGAATTTGCCGGAGTTTGGTATTTATTGTGTCGCGGCTGGTAAGGCTTTCATCCAACTCAAGCTCCCCTAGTACGTTTCGTAACGTCGTCTGGGTCAGCTTCTCGATGGCTTCAGGGAAATTCGCCACTTCATATACAGCTCTCATGGGATCGGTGATCTGGAAATAGAGAAGGGCATCAATTTCCACATTGACATTATCCTTGGTGATGACGTTCTGTTTTGGATAGTCATATACCTGTTCACGAAGATCTATCCATTTGGTTTCTTTTGATCTGATGATATGTTCATTCTTTGTATCATAGAAACTGGTCCTCCAATAGATTGCACGAGGTTTATCAATAAGCGGAATGATGATGTTGACCCCGCTACCAAGAGTACGATGATACTTTCCCAGTCGTTCAATGACTTGTGTCTGGGATTGAGAGACTATCATCAACCCCTTTGCAAAAAAGATAATCAAGAAAATCACGATCAATCCAATGACGATAATCAGTGTCATACTCAGCACTCCTTTACAATAGCGGTCACTCCTTCGATGGAGATGACTTTGATGGTTTTCCCAACTTCGATAGGCTTTCCGTCAAGAGAGCGGGCTTTCCAGCTTTCTCCTTTGAGAAGGATTCTTCCTTGGAAAGCATTGACCTGTTCTTCCACATAAGCCTGCTCTCCTATGAGTGAGTCCACATTTGTTTTTCTTTCTTGGGCCTTTCTTGTCAACAGCGGTCGCAGAAAGACAATCGAGAGTGTAAGACCCACAGCAAAGAATACAAGTTGGAATGCCAAACCCAAAGCAAGCCAGGAGGCAAGGGCTGCAAAAAAGCAACCAATGCCCACGCTTCCCAGGAAAAAAGTCGGAGTGAATATCTCAATAACACAAAACACAATTCCAGCAATGAACCAGTACAACATACAATCCTCTTGAGAAAAGTATAGCCTGTTTTATTGGAAAATCCATATGCTTCATTTCCTGGTAGGATGCATAAAGCTTTTTTTTCAATTGAATTCCTGCAATCTTATGCAATGCTTTGAGTATGGATGATACTTTTGTCTTGATTCGATGTGATTCGGATTTCTATGTGACACGAAGCAAGCGGGCTTTTGACATGGCAAGTGTACTTGTCAAATTCGGGAAGACAAAAAAGGTTGGAAGGTATGTTCATCTTTTTGAATTGGAAGGGACCTGTCATTATGTTGATGCAGAACTTCTGGAGTCGTTAAGAATCCAATTGATCAACAAGACTGAATTTGCAAAATTATCGGCAGTACAACTTTCCGCATATTTGGCAAGTGATGAGACAAAGAAGAAAGAGTTTGCTTTGGCATTGCTGAGAAGCAAGCAAAGCAGGTCTCTTATTGCAATAGACGCTTTTTGTTGTCTGGTTCTTGTAATTTGTGCATTTTGGTTGCTTGTCCGTTAGGGTTTCCCCTATCCTGACGGCGTAGAGGGGGGTAGCATGAGACTTGAGGCAGCGGACCTGCTCTATTGCGGACTCTGAAGGGGACCTTATTGTGATTGACTCTTTCACCAAATAAAACAGGTGGGGTCTTTCGGCCCCACAGAAGAAGAAACAGTGAGGATCAGATCAGTCCTTGTTTCTTGAGATTGTTTACATTGAGTGAGGCGATATTGGGAGTACGACCATCCTCACTGGTAGGGATCTTTATCTTTCCATCCCTGACCAACTGATAGACTTTCTCGGCATCAGGGTTGTTCAGATCGATTCCGATAATCTTCCAGTTGTTATCACAACTCGGCATGAGGACACCAGCCTTTACCACATATTCGCTGATCAGGTCACGGATCGCCAGGCCACTGTTGTATACCAGGTCATCCGGCTTGTTGCTGATCATGTTGCTGGTGGATAGCCCGCCATAACGGTAGTTATTCAAGGCGAGTACCAATATCTGGTCATCAGAAAGCGGCTTGCCTTTGTAGGTCACATTGACAATCCTCTGTCCGAGAGGCTTCGAGATATCGATATCATAACTCACTCCTGCAAACATGTCGTAGTTGTACATCCTGATTTTTGGATTGAAACTGATGGTGACGTCTCCACTCTTTGCCGCATTAAAGAAGTTACCAGCTTGCTGTTCCATAATGGCCTTCAGTTGTTTTCCTGTGACACGGACAGCCATAAGGGTGTTGTCGTACATATAGATTTTCACCCCGTCGCGCTTGTGGAAATCACCAGCGGGAAGATTGCTTGAGGCATTGAACAAGGCAGCCAAGGAAACATCAGCGCCACTGGCATCCATCTGTACCGCATTGATGAGGTCGATCATGGCGGTATCCTGAAGCACTGCAGTGGGAATACCAGGGATGTCATGCCAGTACAAGGAAGGCAGGAAATCGGCTCCGACCTTGCCTACGGAGGTATTGGCAATCTGTTTGCTCTTGGTATCGATATACTCGAAGGTTTTCGTGAACTCACTGTCACTTGGAATGTTCGCCTTCTTGATAGGAATAGATTGGATGGTTTTCTTGACAACAAACCATTTTCCGCCTGCAATTTTCTGATTGAGAGATATCTGGACTTTGATTAAGGCACTCCCTTTTGATCCCGGTTCGCCAAGAACCGTACCATTGTCCAAGGTCAAGGCCAGAGTGGAATGTTCATGCCCGATAAGGAATGCCGCAATCTTATCACCATATTTCTCTGCGATTTCTTTCATTCCCATGGTGTCATACTCACCATCCTCGCCATAGTGGGCAAGACAAATGATGATATCGGCTTTGCCTTCCAACTCCTTGAGAACTCTTGCAGTCTCCTCAAGCGGTGTGGTGAAGGTCATGTTGTCAAAATGACTTGGATCGGAAGCCTCCCATTTTGAGATATGTGGAGCAATGAGGCCAAATATTGCAACACGTACACCCTGCACCTTCTTGATGATATAAGGTTGAACAAAGCGTGTTCCATCCTTTTTGTAGATATTGGCTGCCAATGTTGGGCCATTGTACTGAGAGATGGCTCTCTGAAGGTTCTTGAATTCAAAGTTGAATTCATGATTGCCCAGTTCCCAGGCATCATACTTAAGAAGATTCAATGCCTTGGGTACTGGTAACTCGCTATCATTGCGGAATTCCTGAATCATATTGTCCTGGCTGGTATCTCCGCAATCAACCAAGAGAAGGGTAGGGTCTTTTTTACGTTCCTGTTTGATTACTGTGGCAAGTTGCGCCCAGGACCCATCACTTGGGGAATCCGAAGCATAGTCATAGGGCAAAAAAGCCCCATGAATATCACTGGTCTCTAGGAGGGTGATTGTCTTTTCATTCTGGCCTTGAGCAAAAGTCATGGATACAATACAAAAAACAAGAGCAAGAATAAGAACGAACCGTTTTTTCATATATGTTCCTCCTGTCTTAGGATAAGACGAAATCGGGGAGAACGCAATGTTCCTCTATCTTTCTCATTGGATTATTAGTGTTCTTGTTCTTAAGAGCTTTCGACAATATTGGAGAAGGGCGGTGAATCGGACAAGGTCCTTCTGATGATACTGTTCTCTTCCTTGAGTAGGCCGGGGTCATCGGACAGGATTCTCTCCACTTCATCACGAGCGATTTCGATGAGTGGCAAGTCGTTTGCCAGTGAGGCGTATTGCAACTTGAGGTACCCACTTTGTTTTGTTCCGGCAATCTCTCCCGGGCCACGTATCAGCAGGTCCTGTTCGGCAATATAAAACCCATCATTGCTTTCCTTCATCACCTTCAGACGCGCCCTGGCCTCGTCACTCAGGGTCTTGCCAAAGACCAAGAAACAATAGGATTGAATCGTTGACCGACCGACACGGCCCCGAAGTTGGTGAAGAGCTGCAAGTCCGAATCTGTCAGCATGCTCGATTACCATACAGGTGGCGTTGGGAATATCAATACCTACTTCCACGACACTTGTGGATACCAGATATTTCAACTCTCCCTTTTGGAACTTATCAAGGATATCGACCTTTTCCTGTTCGTCCAGCTTGCTATGCATCAGAGCCGAGGGCACCTCAGGATATTGATTCTTAAGATACTCAAACATATTGGTCACATCCCTTAAATCACTTTGTCCCTTGTCATCGATACGAGGATAGACAAAATAAGCCTGATGCCCCCGGGTGAACTCCACAGCGATGGCATCATACATGCGTTGACGCGACTGTTCGCTCACCAGATGGGTTATCACATTCTTTCTTCCTGGAGGCATCGTTCTTAAAGTGGATACATTCAGTGAACCGAAGACGGTCAATGATAAGGTCCTGGGGATGGGGGTTGCGGTCATCAAAAGCAAATCAGGGACTTCCGCCTTATTGGTGAGGGCAAGCCGTTGCTCCACACCAAAACGCTGTTGCTCATCAATGATCACATATCCCAGATTTTTAAATTCAACTTCCTTGGAAAAGAGGGAATGGGTGCCAATGATGATATCAATCTCCCCTTCTTTGAGGGCTTGCAGCAGCAAGGTGCGCTCTTTTCCCTTGACAGAAGCAGTAAGAAAAGCAAGCCGTACTCCCAATGGGCCAAGGATTTTTGCCGCAAGGTTGGCATGCTGACGTGCAAGCAATTCTGTCGGAGCCATGAAGGCGACCTGTTTGTTCATGCTAAGGACATGCAGGGCTGATATCCAGGCGACCAGGGTCTTGCCGGAACCCACGTCCCCTTGTAGAAGCCTGTTCATTGGCTCCTTGCTGTCAAGATCCTTGCGTATTTCTTTCAAGCTGGACAGTTGATCCTCAGTGAGACAAAAAGGGAGGCTTTCAATGAATTTCAATTCTATCAGAGCAGGAATGCTGGGCCCTTTAGGTTGTGTGTTTCTGGTTTTGGAGCGACGGGTGAGCATCTGAAGATAAAACAGCTCATTAAAAGCCAGTGTCTTTCGGGCTTGCTCATGCTCTTCCCAGCAGAGAGGAAAATGCCAGTTTCGTATTGCTTTATCAAGACTTTCCAGCTGAAGTCTCGAGATGAGGCTTTGGGGCAATTCGTCATGGAAAAGGGGGACACTGGTAAGAACGGTCTCCACATCTCTCCGGATAATTCGTTGGGTGAGGGTGTCTCGCAAGGGATAGATGGGAAGGATCTTGCCAAATTGTGGCGGATAACCTTCCTCCGGTGCCGGAACAAGTTCAAATTGCGTGGATTGTAATTCACCATTTCGACGTGAGACCACTCCATAAAAGTAATAGAATCTTCCTACAATAATGGTTTTCTCAAGGAAATTCCTTCCAAAGCAGAGCAAGGAAAGGCTATGCTTGCTTCCTTCACAATCACGAACAATAATCTTTAAGATGCGTTTGGAAAAGGAACGGCCACCAAAGAACTGATGCCTGAGCACCTGTACTTTGGTATTGGCGCATTGGTCCTCCCCTGCTGAATCAAGGGGCCGTATAACTGAGCGATCTTCCCAGGAACGGGGTGCCAAACCCAATAGATCGCTTTTGGTCTCGACTCCAAGCAGGGCATACGCAGTACTTGCCGAGGGCCCGACTCCTTTGAGGGTCGAGACTTTTTCAGTAAGATTGCGTAAGTATTGGCCTTCCATCACAATTTAAGTAAGGCTGAGGCCAAGAAGGCCATCAGATATTTTCCTAGGAGATAAAGCACCCCATAGAAAATGATACTTGCCCATACCAGTGATCTGTCGTCGACAGCATTCTTGCCGAAGAACAGCCGCTGGACAAAATCTATCAGCGAGCCATCCATGGAATCCAACATCTTGATATAAAAGATACTATTGGGGCCACGCTTATAACAAAAGAAAAGTCTGATACAGAGGATAATAAGGATGAACCAAAATGCAGGACTCAGGATAAAACTCCAGAAAGTCCTCACTATCAAGGAAAGCACCATGCCGATGGTTATTTTTCCATATGCACCATAGAGGCTGAAGATGCTCTGAAAGATGGAAAGCACTGCGATTGCAACCAAGGGAGTGAGGTCTATATGCTGTTTTTTTAACCCTTTAATACCAGAAAACCAATTCAGGTATGGATCCACAATCTTGCTAAGGAAGCGCACGAAGGGGTTTTCTGTCATCTGTCCGGGAATTCTTATCCAAGTAAGAATAATACGAATCCAGATGATGAACGAGTAAAGCCCTAGCAATGCGGAAGCAATATTTGCCAGATGCATCAAGATAGTAGGATTCTGTGTCATAACCATGTCTTTTCCTCCCTAATCGAACCAAATATCCACAACAGGCACCGCTTCTTTTACCGCGGCAATGAACGTATCACTGAATACCACACTGAATTCCCTGCCACAGGCGATGGTGGTGTTTTGTTTTAGTTCTGAATTAAAGATAGTCAGCCAAAGCTTGATTTGTCCAGAATATTCTATGCAACAATCATGTAGTTTGGTAATCATTTCAGCAGTGCAATCTTGCATATTCAGTTTGATATGACAATTATGCACGGCAATTGGAGGTAATTGTGTCGGATCGACAAATATCTCGTCAATAAGATAGGAAACCTTGTCCATTCCCCTGCTGTTGTCAAAGTGGCCTGTGAAGCCATAGATTGCATCGGTTTGCAATACATCCTTGTATTGGGCATAGGTCTTGGGAAACATTGTTGCATTGATTGTCGCCTTTGCATCTGTAAGGGTCAGAAATGCCATCACGGAATTATTCTTGGTGGTGAACTGGCGTAGGGTTGTAAGGCTTGCAACAAGATTCGTTTTAGTCCCAAAAGGAAACTGTTCAGGCTTGGAGGTATCAACCAGCACACATTCCCTTATTGTCTTGCGATATACATCCAGAGGATGCCCGCTGATATAAAAACCCAGAAGCTGTTTTTCAGCCTCAAGCTTTTCCGCCATTGCCCAGTCTTCATGCTCTTCCATCTTGAACTGATCGAACATTGGCTCCGTGATTTCGTCAAACAGGGATATCTGTCCATAGGCGGTGGCTTCTTTTCTCTTGTTTGCAAAGATAATGGCGTTTTCCATGTTGGCGAGCAAGGTTGGCCGGTTGGTCCCCAAGCTATCAAAGGCACCTGCCTTGATGAGTGATTCCAGCAACTTTGAATTAAACCAACGGCTATCCATGCGCATGAGATAATCTATGAAACTGGAGAAAGGACCGTTGGCTGTCCTTTCCTTTACCAGCGCCTTGACCGAATCCTCTCCCACATTCTTGATTCCTGCCAGGCCATAGATGATCTTGTTGTCCACGACACTGAAGTAGCAATCACTTTTGTTGATGTCCGGTCGTTGTATCTCCAGGCCCATATCTTTAGCAACCTGCAGGTATTCGTTGAATTTATCTGGATTGCCCATCTCGTTGGTAAGATTGGCGGCAAGGAACTCGGAGGGATAATTAGCCTTGAGGAACGCTGTCTGGTAGGCGACAATCGAATAAGCAACCGCATGGCTCTTGTTAAAACCATAACCGGCGAACGGCTCCAGCATCTTGAATATTTCTTCTGCATGCTTCTCCGTCCTGCCAAGCTTTACAGCTCCTTCCCTGAAGGTAATCAACTCATGAGCGAGCTTGTCCACTTTTTTCTTACCCATGATACGTCTGAGAATGTCAGCTTGCCCGAGTGAATATCCTGCGATTACCTGTGCGACCTTCATTACTTGTTCCTGATACACGATGACTCCATAGGTATTCTCCAGTACAGGTTTGAGATCGGGATCAGGATAGGATATCTGTTGTACTCCCTGCTTGCAATTAATATAGGTGGGGATGTACTGCATAGGACCTGGACGATAAAGTGCGTTCAAAGCCACCAGGTCCTCGATGTTGTTCGGATGGGCTTGTCGCAAAATGTTTTGCATTCCACTACTTTCAAACTGGAAGATGCAGGTGCTGTCCCCCTTACAAAGCATTTTGAAGGTCTTTGGGTCCTTCTCATCAATCTTGTTGATATCAAAAGCAGGAACCCTCTTGCGAATGAGATTCACTGTATGGTTGATCAATGTCAGTGTCTTGAGACCCAGGAAGTCCATCTTCACCAAACCACAAGGCTCGATCAGATCCATGGTATACTGGGTGGCTTGCTTGCCACTCTTCGGGTCACGGTACAGGGGGACATAGTTGATCAGAGGGTCTTGCCCTATGACAACGCCTGCGGCATGGGTGGATGTATGCCTGTTCATCCCTTCGAGTTTTCTCGAGACGGAGAACAATGTGGCATACACTCCTCCCTTGGCTTCCAGTTCTCTAAGTTCGGGATTCTGCTCAAAGGCCTTGGATAAAGTCATTTTCGGATCATCAGGGATGAGTTTGCAGATGCGGGTGGACTCCTCAAAGGGAATATCCAATACCCTCGCGCAGTCCTTGACCACGGCCTTTGCCTTCAAAGTTCCGAAAGTAGCTATCTGGGCCACTCTGTCCTTGCCATAGTGTTCCGTGACATAATCCACGACTTCCAGACGACGTTCGAAACAGAAATCAACATCAAAATCAGGCATGGAGACACGTTCAGGATTCAGAAACCTTTCAAATAGCAAATTATATTTCATTGGATCCACATCTGTGATGTTGATACAGTAGGCGACGAGAGAACCTGCTCCTGATCCACGGCCGGGACCTACCGGGATATCATGATTCTTGGCCCAGCGAATATAGTCCATGACAATCAGGAAATACCCCTGGAAGTCCATCTTGATAATGACGCTAAGCTCATATTCGAGCCTTTCTGTCAATTCCGTAGTGATGGTTCCGTAACGCTCCACCAAGCCTTCCTTCGATAAGTGGGTGAGATAATCAGCTGTGTTGGCAAATCCTTCCGGCACTTTGAAAAGGGGAAGTTTTGGACCTGGGAAATTGATTTCAATATGGCAGCGCTCGGCAATCTTTTTTGTATTCTCAATTGCCTCGGGACACCAGGAAAACAGGATTTTCATCTGCTCGGGAGTCTTGAAATAGAATTCCGCATTGGGAAAACGCATCCTGTTTGGATCATCGATCTTGCTGTTGGTGCCGATACAAAGAAGCACATCCTGAGCTTGGGCATCTTCTTGGTTGATGTAGTGGATATCATTGGTGCAGACCAAAGGGATGCCGGTTTCCTCATGGAGTTTTACCAGCAGAGGATTGGTTTTTTTCTGTTCAGGCAGTCCATGATCTTGTAACTCCAGGTAGTATCTTTCGTTATCAAAGACCGAATTGAACCACAATGCACGTTTTTTTGCCTCTTCGTATTGGTCATTAAGCAGGTTTTGAAGTATTTCTCCGGCAAGACAGGCTGAGAGACAGATTAATCCCTCATTGTATTTTTCCAGCAGTTTGTCGTCGATACGGGGCTTATAGTAGAATCCTTCGGTGTAGGCATAGGAATTGAGTTTCATCAGATTACGGTAGCCGGTTTCGTTCATGGCAAGGAGTATCAAATGATAACGATGCCCTTTTTGTTCTCCGATTTGAGGGATGAAGGTATGGTCTTCAGGATTGCAATAGAATTCACAGCCAATGATTGGATTGATGCCCGCATCCTTACAAGCATAGTAGAATCGCAAGGCCCCGAACATATTCCCGTGGTCGGTGATGGCAAGCGACCGCATGCCAAGGCTTTTCGCTTTTGCCATATAACCCGAAATTTTTGCGGCTCCATCCAATAAGGAGAAATCAGTATGGTTGTGAAGGTGTACGAATCCACAGTCCTTGACCTCTTTCAAGACCTCTTCCGAAACGGGTTGCATAGCAGCCTGCGTCTCAATTGAGGCCTCCACCTCTGATTCTTCTTCGGCTTGCTGCCGAAGGAGCTCTTCGTCTGTTAATTGTTCTTCTTGAATCTCTGGTTGTTCGTTTTCTTGGTTCATGGCTTAGCTTTGTAGATAGATGGTATCCAACTCATGCAAGATGGATTCGAACATCCTCAGGGCGCGTTCCAATTGTAAATCACTGATGTTCGTATAACTTTTTTTCAATTCACTGCGAAGATTGCTTGTAATATATCTGACCATCTTGGGAACGATGGGCAACGTTATCCCTGAAAGCTGACTGATAATTTCCTTACTGATAAAGAAAACCTTGTGAGGGCAAGTGATACATAGCCGCACCTTGCCCAGGGCATTGGGAGTACGGTCGGCCTGGAAGGCTAAGATGACTGCTTCCTCCATGTTGCGTACGGGATCGCTTGCTTGCATGAACCGCTGGAAATTTCCATATTCAAGACCAATACGAATCCGTGTGATAAGCATTTTCCCTTCAAAATTAAGCAACTTGCCTTCCTTGTCGTATAACCGATAAACCGGAATCCACCGGGTAGTGCATTTACCATCCTTCTGGTACACCTTTACTTCGGCCAGGCTATCCAATACCGACAACGCCGTAGACAGAGAAAGACGGACATCAGGGATGCAAAGCGAGCCACCGATGGTCACTTGACGTCGAACTATGCTTGAGCCTATGGATTTTAGTGCATCAAGCAATACGGCAGGAAGAATCAGACGACCAGCATCCAGCATCTGCGCGGCATTGACCATCGCTCCTATTTCCACAAACCGATCAGTCCTGGTAATCTTTTGCAATTCCGAGATACCACTGAGGTCAATGATATCAAGACTGCCCTCGTTGGGATAGAAACCCGGCCTGCTCATAAGATAGGTGCCTCCGGCCCAGTTCTGTGCATCAGGGAAACGGGAGACTATTGAAGCGTATTCAGTAATGGTCGAAGGAGCATGAACAGTCGCAGACCTAAGATCTTCGTACATTCTTACGCCTCCTGTAGGTGAGGGCCAATTCCACTATCTGAAGCATCTCGCTGGTATCCATGCATTGGCAAGTATTGAGGGACAACTCCTTGATTACGTTTTTCTCATCAAATTCCTGTGTGCTGTTGGGGATTCGGGTCCTTGCCCTTAGAGGCATTGTCACCTGTTTCCCTTCGTGATGATCCCCTGTGAGATTTTGCAAGATGGATTCGATAATTAATGTTTTTGATGCATAGCAGTTGGGACAAGGCATATTCCCAAGGGTCTGGTAGGCTCGTTCGATATCCCTGCATTGACGGGTTTTTGCAAAGCCTTCAAAAGTCTGGATGTTTGTATCTTTCAAGCGGAAGGCGGGGACAAGGCAGGAAAGGACAGCCACATTATTCACAAGAACGATGCAATTCCCACAATTATGACCTTGGCAATTGCTGTTGAGTGATTTATTACCCACATCGTCGGTGAGAATCAGAAGCAAGGGTTTATTTGAATTGACAGAAAGGGAGAGTCCCTTTCCATCAATGGTACAGTCAAGTGTCATTTCAGCCTCCTCATCGACGCCAATATCATATCACTGGTTATCGGCAGGGTAATCGCTGTTGTACCCAAGGCTTGTTGCAGAGCCGAGCAGAAAGAGGCCATTACAGTTGCCTTGACCGCACTGGTCACGGACGAAGATACGTCATCCCCCTCACTCTTTATGGTCACGTCGATGGTAAGGTCCCTGCCTTCTGCAAGGACTGCCCCGCTTTCTCTGAGAGTGGTTACCACCACATGACGTATTTTCTCATTGAAAGCCCTCTCATCAAATATACGGCCTGTAAGGACCGAAAGCCACACTTTGCGTACCATTGGCTGGAATACTATGGTATCAATATCCAGTTCCAATACGGCAGACACCCAATTGCTTGAGCTGAACATGCTGTTTTTGTTGTCTGAATTCTTAAATGAACCTACTGATTCACAGATAGGAAGGGGAGCGACAAACCTTTTTTCCTTGATAAGAAGACAGGTCTTTTGTATTTGCGATGGCATTCTTCCACTGTTTGAGGCAAGTACTGACGGACCGCTATCCACCATCTCCTCATCGTCGGCAGGGAAAGAGATATTTTCATCCTTGATCCCGAGCTCCTCCGAGATAATTCTTTTCCAGATTTTGGCACTGTTACCATTACTATAAAAGCTACAGTTCACCTTCACTTGATCTCCTGGGTTAAGTTGTATCTGTACGTTAAGTGATGGGAGATATTTGTATTCCCATGATAATCCTGAGATACCGGGGCCCACCGACAGTCCGATGCCCCTTGCATAACTGAAAAAAGTGGAGAATTTTCCTTTTTGGGACTTTTGTAATTCATAAGCAGAATACTTGCGCTGAAAATCGCTTTTCTTGCTTAGTTCGCTTACCAGAGGTTTTATTTTTGAGAAATGCTCACAAAGCACCAGGTCGCTATAATTGTGAGAGTCGGAATAGTATTGGGTTTTCCAGTCATCGGGAGACATGTTGCATGCCCTGGCTACTTGGCTGTACTGGGCCTCTGTGGAAGAAAGAGCCTTGCAATAACCTAACTCACCAAAGAAATGAGCCGGGCTTTGTTCGCTGGTTGTAAAATCAATAGAGAACCGTACTCCTTTCAGATCGCAAGGAGGATAAAAACCTGCAAACATCTGGTTTGCCATCTCTTCTGAGAACAGAGCGCTCGCCCCTTGGTCCACCGTGGCCTGCACTTCCTCCGCGATGGGTTTCCCCTCACTAAGAAAATAGCTTTTACGGTTGATATGGACAGCGGGTCGGAATACCGGATAGTTGTCTTTTATTTCAATTGGATAATTGCTCTTGATGCAAGCCAGTGCTGCTATTGAGGCTAACAAGGAGGGATTGAGGAGCATTTCATCGTTCGTAGCGAAAAAAGGCAACCGGTGGATGATGATTTTTTTCTTGGGGATCAAGGTGACATCGCTAATGGTGTCCCTCATATGAAACACCCATTGGGTGGGTGCATAGACATGAAGTATCCCGTTATCCATGCCGACGGTGATTCGTGTGATGAAGATGGTGGAACTGTTGAGGCGGGAATAATCGTAACTCTGACTAAGAGTCCGCACGTCCTTGTTTGTTATCGCCCCTTCGAAATCTCCCGCCTCGTGTGCATAAGAAACGGTCTTATTCTGAAGTTCCTTGGTTTCTGACAAACGGTAGTTGATCTCAATTTTCTGGGCTTTGAGCTGTACCGATTCACTATCGAAACCGAAGAGAGCCATGATTGGTTGTCCCTTATATGATATCTGGTTTGAGGAAAGCAGGGGAATATAGTCATTGGCAACCTTTACCCTGTTGTCACCCTTGATGTCCCTTGCCTCGACAGTAAGGAAACGATTGCCCAATGGGGGAAGTTTGATAGTGTCAATGATTCCACTGTTCACCGTTGAACGGATAACGATTCCGTTAAGAACACTCAAGCGGGAGAATATAGCCTTTGCCATGGCCAAAAGATACCATGATAGGCCTCTCCTTGCAATGAGACAATTCCATCTTGCATTAAAATAGGGAAATCAGTAAAATTTTACTGTTTACAAAAATAACAGGATGAAATAGTTTCTTAAAATTGTTTTTTTCGTTATGCTTCAACTGTGAAACAAAATAACAGGATTAACCTGTGAAGGAGTTTTTCTATGGCTACTATTCGAGTTGGTATCAATGGATTCGGAAGAATCGGCCGCTTGGCTCTCAGAAGAATCAGAGAAGTGGGAAAGGATTTGGAAGTTGTTGCAATCAATGATTTGACCAGTCCTGCAATGCTTGCTCATTTGTTGAAGTATGATTCCACTTTTGGCCAGTTCAAGGGAACTGTCGAGGCTACTGAGGATTCAATCATTGTTGATGGAAAAAAGATTCGCATCTATGCCGAGAAAGATGCCGCCAATATTCCTTGGGGCGCCGAGAAGGTTGATGTAGTTCTGGAATCCACTGGCTTCTATACCTCTGAGGAAAAAGCACAGGCTCATTTGAAGGCAGGTGCAAAGAAGGTTCTCATTTCCGCACCAGCTGGCAAGATGAAGACCATTGTGTACGGTGTGAATGAGGGCACCCTGACTGCCGATGATAAGATTATCTCTGCTGCTTCCTGCACCACAAACTGCTTGGCTCCTATGGCCAAGGCACTTAATGATGCTTTTGGCATTGAGATTGGTACCATGACCACCATTCATGCTTACACCAGCACACAGATGCTTCTCGATGGACCAGAGAGAAAAGGCAATCTCCGCGGGGCACGGGCTGCCGCTGAGAATATCGTTCCCCACTCCACTGGTGCCGCCAAGGCTATCGGTATGGTCATTCCTGCACTGAATGGCAAACTTCAGGGTCATGCCCAGCGTGTTCCTGTAAAGGATGGTTCTGTGACCGAATTGACTTGTATCTGCAAGACTAAAAACCTGACTGCTGATATGGTTAACGCCGTTATGAAGAAAGCCACGCAGAATAACGATTCCTTTGGTTACAATGATGAGGAAATTGTCTCTTCCGATGTCATTGGAATGACTTATGGATCAATGTTTGACCCGACCCAGACCGAGGTCTCCACTGTTGGTGATTATCAGTTGGTGAAGATTGTCTCGTGGTATGATAATGAGAATGGATTCACCTGTCAGATGGTCCGCACTCTTATCAAGTTTGCCAGACTGTAGTTTTTTCTCAGTTCATGCAACGCCGGGTTGTCTTCTTCGGACACCCGGTGTTTTTTATTTCTTTTCTATCATCCCAAACGATATTTACTGAAAATGCGGGAAGTTCTCTCGGGTTTCTGGCCTTGCTTTCTTCACAGGTCTAGCTACTAACTGGTAATGTTTTCTGTACTGCAGGGGGGTAATCCCAAATTCTTTCCTGAACAATGTATAAAAATAGCTGATGGAAGCAAAACCCACATCATTGCAGAGCACTCCGATATCCCTGTCCGAGTGCCTGAGCATGTTCGCCACATAGTTGAGCCTTCGATTGTTAATGAATCCCGTAGGGGTGATTCCAAAATACTTCTTGAAAGACCGGCAGACATACTCTTCCGTTTTGCCGGAGGTTTCTACAAGATACTTCATCCCTTCATACAGATTGTCCTGATTCTGCATACCTGAAATCAAATTTTGCATCCAGCGTGGAATAATCATTATCTGTTGGGACTCTGCTGAGGCCGGAACCATATATTTGTAGATAATCTCGACGAGCAGTTCCCTGAGATGGGCACGCTTCGCCCTGTTTTCCGTTATGGGGAACAAGTTAAGATACTCCATTTCCGATTGGATGGATTTTTTTTCATTTCTGCTGAGTTTTACCAACGTATGTCCGGCAAGTAGCATTTCCTCAGGTTTCTTCCCATAAAGGTAAGAGAAAAGGGATTCCATGGTGGAGGCCAGAAACGCTAAGTTGATATGCTTGGACTCTTTCCCTGGAATTGCCACCTTGCTATGGATTTCCCCAGGCCTAATGATTATCAAATCCCCTTCCTCCAAGGTATAGGTATGTGAACCCAACAATAAGGAGAAGGTACCCTCGGTAACCAAGGAGAACTCATAGAAGTCATGGACCTGAGGGTATTCCAAGGCGGGGATTCCTTCGTGGAAGTGATAGTGAGTCTCGCTTTCCATATCGATTATGGTTTCTGCGTTGATTACATGCAACATTACAATTCAAAATATCAATATACAGCAAAAAGTCAAGAAAAAATCTGAACATAAATAGCATAACATCAGGTATGCTCCTTATGAAGAAAGAAAAGAGGAATATTTCTTATTTCTTTTGTGGAAACAAGTATGTTGGAACAATAGTCGGGAGGATGGAATGAAACTTGGGCTTGGATTATATAAACATCAATTGACACCAGAGAACTTTGCATTTGCGAGACAAGCTGGATGTACCCATCTCATTGTCCATTTGGCTAATTACTATGAAAAAGAAATTGTTACAGCTACCAATGAGCATAATAACTACGGGAAGGCCGTGAAAGAAACCGATACCTGGAGCTTGGAATACATGCAAGAGCTACAACATATTGTGGGAACTTATGGTCTGAGTATCTATGGAATAGAGAATTTCAGTCCTGCGGATTGGTTTGATGTGTTGCTTGACGGACCCAAACGAGCTGAGCAGATGGAAACCTTGAAACAGATAATCCGGAACGTGGGAAAAGCCGGGATAAAGACGTTTGGATATAATTTCAGTATTGCCGGAGTCTGGGGGCATAGCAAGAAACCTCTAGCCCGGGGTGGAGCTGAAACAGTTTGCTTCAATGCAAGCGAACTTTCTCTTGACGCACCCATTCCCAATGGGCAGATATGGAATATGACCTATGATGATAACGCCAAACCTGGCTTTATCACCAATCCAACCTCCTTGGAATTATGGGATCGCTTAAGAAGGTTTCTAGAGGAACTTCTTCCGGTTGCTGAAGAGGCTGGAGTTGAGCTGGCCCTGCATCCCGATGATCCTCCCATGCCGATGCTGCGAGGAACTCCCCGAATGGTGTATCAGCCCTGGATGTATCAGAAACTTCTGGATATGAACCCGAGCAAAGCCAACAAAATTGAATTCTGTATGGGAAGCATTCAGGAAATGAGCGAGGGTGATTTATATGAAAGCATAGAGCAATATGCCTCTCAAGGAAAAATCAGTTACGTCCATTTCCGTAATGTCGTTGGCAAGGTCCCTAAGTATTGCGAGGTGTTTGTGGATGAAGGGGATATTGATATGAAACGGGCGATAAAATTGTTGGATAAATATGGTTTTGACGGGGTCTTGGTCCCCGACCATACTCCAATGATGGCAAAACTAGATCCTTGGCATACTGGGATGGCGTTTGCCTTAGGGTATATGAAGGCTTTGCTGGACGGAATAGAGGAGGAATCATAATGGAATGGAATAATGATCAGGAACTGTTCGACTTGTATCGAAAGGAGTTATATACTCCCGTGGTTGGCGATATTCTCGACACCATGGGGTTGTTCCACCAGTTTTTGCCACAGGAAATACAGAACCAGACAAACTACTCTTTGGTTGGTTGGGCCATGCCTGTGCTTATGATTGATGTATTTGGTCCGCAGAAAAAACCTTTTGGATATCTTACCGAGGCCTTGGACCAACTTGAAAATGGAGAAATCTATCTGGCCAGTGGAGGGATGATGCGATGTGCTTATTGGGGGGAATTACTTACGGCGACTGCAAAAACCAGAAAGGCCACTGGAGCGGTAATCAATGGATTCCATCGTGATACTCCCCAAGTGTTATCCCAGAACTGGCCGGTTTTCAGCCGAGGTCGTTTTGCACAGGATTCTTCGGTGAGGACCCAGGTGGTGGATTACCGTTGCACCTTGGAAATTGGGCAAGTGACTATCCACAACAGGGATCTTGTATATGGTGATTCAGATGGAGTGCTTATCATTCCTGGCGATGTCGTCAATGAAGTAACCGAACTTGCCTTGAAAAAAGCCAGATCGGAGAAACTGGTTCGTGCAGCAATCGAAAAGGGGATGAGTTCGACAGCGGCGTTTGCCCATTTTGGGATTCTGTAAAGGGAGATATGAATGAATGAACTTTTTGAACAAGCTTTCAGTCTAAAGGGTCAGGTAGCCCTTATTACGGGAGGGGCAAGTGGCTTGGGGTTCGCCATGGCAAAATGCATGGATGCCGCAGGTGCGAAAGTAGTTCTGATAGGCCATAGCAGTGAGGATAAACTCAAGGAAGCAGTGGCGGAACTTAGCCAAGGTTCCTCTTACCTATATGACGTGACCGATACCACCCATACCAAGCAATTCATTGACATGGTCATCAAGGAGCAGGGGTCGATTGATATCTTGGTCAATAATGCAGGGGTCCACTGCAAGAAGCCTGTGTTGGAAATCCAACAAAGTGACATACAGAATGTGCTGAACGTCCATCTATTGGGCGCCCTTGCCCTGTCCCAGGCGGTCTTACCCGAAATGCGCGAGAGGAAAAAGGGAAATATCCTCTTCATCTCCTCCATGAGCGCTTTTGTGGGGTTAACCAATGTGTGCGCCTATTCTGCGGCAAAGAGTGCTTTGCTTGGCTTGACCAGGTCCTTGGCCGCTGAAGTGTCCGCCGACCATGTCCGTGTCAATGCGATCGCTCCTGGTTTTATCGATACGCCAATGTTCCATCAAGCTACGGACAAAGACCCTGCACGGAAGGAGAAGATTCTTTCTCACACACCGATGAGAACTTTTGGAGATAGCATGGACATCGGTTGGGGTGCAGTGTATCTGTGCAGTCCTGCAGCTTCTTTTGTCACCGGCACCTGTCTCATGGTGGATGGTGGATTTGCAACAGGGTTTTAGGTTCTTGCGTAGGCAAGACAAGAAATAGGAGGAATACATGAAAAAAGGAATTGCTATTATTCTCTGCATCATGATTATTGCATGTGGTCTCTTTGCTCAAGGGCAAGGAGAAACGGTCAAGAAGGCTCAAGGACCTTATCTCATCAAACTAGCCAATACCCAGGGAGATAAAGATACTCAGTCAATGGGTTTGTTTGAAGTGAAGAAACGATTGGAAGCCACCGGTCTGTTCTCTGTTGAGGTTTACACTTCGTCCTCTCTCGGGGCTACCGATGACCTCACCGAGCAAGCCATTGAAGGGGCGCCTATCCTGACCGTCTCCGATCCAGGACGCTTGATGGCTTTTGTTCCAGAGTTCGGGGTGATCCAGATGCCGTACATGTTTGAAGATGCATCCGCCCTCAATAAACTCATTGAGACCCAGACGTATAAGAAATGGGAGAAGGAATTCGAGAAGAAAGGCCTTAAGCTGATTACCTCCAACTGGTATTCAGGAGCAAGAAATTTTGTATTGAACAAGGAAGTCAATTCTCCTTCCGATCTCAAAGGACAGAAGATTAGGACCATCGGGAGTCCTCTCTACACGGAATCAGTGAATGCGATGGGTGCTGTCGCAACACCGATGGAATGGTCGGAGGTCTATCCTGGAATTCAGCAGAAGGCAATCGATGGTGCTGAGGTCCAAACTCCCTCTTCTTATGCCACCCGTCTGTATGAGATCTGCAAATACACCAACAAGACTGAACATTTCCAGCTGATTGGTTGTGTTGTCATGGGAACCTCAGTGTTCAATTCCTGGAGCAAGGAAGCCCAGGACGTGTTTGTGAAGACCTTTAGGGAAGTTGGAGCCGAAAACCAGAAGCTGGTTCTTCAACTTACCAAGGAATATGAAGAGGACATGGTAAAGAAAGGCATGATTGTCCGGACCGTGGACAAAACTCCTTTCATCGCTGCTGTGCAACCAGTGTATGAAAAGCTTGGCTATGCCGAAGCCCGCAAAGCGATTCTCGCAGAAATCGGAAAATAAATAAGATATTGATTCCTATCCCTTTGGTACAACAAGAATACCAAGGGGATAGTCCCTAAAGGAGCAAACCTAGTGAAACGCTTTGGTTCAATCGTGAAAAAAGTAGAAAGGCCTTACCGGTTTTTTTGCAACCTGGAAGTTGTTGTCTGTTCCGTCCTCTTTGTAAGTGTTGTGGCGTTGGTCTTTCTCTCTGCTTTGTTGAGGAAGATATCATTTCCCATACAATGGTCAATCGATGTGTCTCAATTGTTTTTTGCTTGGATGGCCTTTCTCGGAGGTGACATAGCCCTTCGCAAAGGAAGTCTTGTCGGAGTAGGACTACTCACTCAGAAATTTTCAGAAAAGGTACAACGTATTCTTAAGATGTTCTGTTATGGTTTCATGTTGGTTCTGCTTCTGATTTTCATCAAATATGGATTTTCCCTTGCAGCAAGAAATTGGAACAGGGCTTTTCAAACCCTTCCCATTAGTTACTCCCTTGTAACCCTGAGCCTTCCAGTCAGTGCGATCTGTATGATTTTCTCCATTGTTCACAATATTCATCTTGACCTTACCAAACCTGCAGAAAAGGAGGGACTGACATGTGGTTGCTGCTAGTTCTTTTTATTAGTCTGATCCTTATCAACATGCCGATTGCGTTTGTCATCGGTCTTTCTGGAGGCGGCTATTTCTTCCTTCATAACGAAATTCCTTGGGGGGTGCTGGTCCAACGGGTGGTTGCCCAAACCCAATCCTTTACCTTTCTTGCTGTTCCCTTCTTTTTATTTGCTGGTAACTTGATGAATGAGACAGGAATAACCAAACACCTGCTCAGTCTTGCCCGTCTTTTGACTCGGACCATGTTTGGAGGGATTGCCCAGGTAAACGTTGTATTAAGCACGCTGATGGGAGGAGTTTCTGGTAGCGCTTGCGCAGATGCAGGAATGGAAATCAGGATTCTTGGGCCAGAAATGGACAAAAGGGGCTACCCCAAAGGCTATACCGCTTCCCTTACCTGTCTTACCAGTCTTATAACAGCAACCATCCCCCCCAGTCTTGGGTTGATTCTCTATGGTTTTGTTGGGGAAGTGTCGATTGGAAAACTCTTTGTAGCCGGTATGGTTCCTGGTTTTCTTATGTGTTTTGCCTTGATGCTTACGGTGACCATAACATGTCACAAGCACCAGTATGATCCTCCACAGCCGGATGTGAAACATGCTTCTCCCTTGGAAATCCTTGGAAATCTCAAGCAGTCAATCTGGGCGTTGCTATTCCCTATTATCCTGATTGTGGGAATTCGGTTTGGAATATTCACTCCCTCGGAGGCAGGAGCCTTTGCTGTTGTGTATTCCTTGATAATTGGGAAATTCGTCTATAAGGAACTGACTTGGGCTAAATTCAAGAAAGCCTTGGTGAATTCCATTGTTGATAATGGCGCGATAATCCTGATTATAGCGTTCTCTGGTATATTCAGTTATGCCCTTACCTATGGAAATGTACCCAGGATACTATCCCAGTTTCTTTTGGGAATCACCACCAATCCTCAATTGATGGTGCTGCTCATGCTTGGTTTCCTGTTCCTGACGGGAATGTTGGTGGATAGTAATGTCAATATCTTGCTATTGACCCCTATTTTTCTCCCTGTGGTTCAGCAGATGGGAATTGACCCTGTCCATTTTGGGATATGCATGATGACCATCGTCACTATGGGATGCATGACCCCACCGGTGGGAACAGCAATCTACATAGTATGTGGGATTCATAACTGCTCGATA
>JBAXZS010000004.1:0-30312 GCA_041670175.1 Sphaerochaetaceae bacterium
AAGTCAAGCAAGAACTGAGGGAGCATTTCTTCATTGGAAAGACGCTGGAAAAAATTGAGTCCTTCCAATGCGTAGGTGATGTTCTGCTTCGGTTCAAGCCCTCCGAGATCACTGAAGAACCAACCGCAACTGGTGAAGGAGTACAAGGAGTACATAACACCCTCGAGCATTTTCGCGAGGTCTCCTTGTTTGTTCTTGTCATAAGGATGTTTCTGATACAGCTCATCAAGAAAAGCTTGCATCCTTATCTGCTTTGCGGCAACAGGACCAAAATCTGCGAGGAGCTGATATGCAGAAAGGGAATCTCCGAATATATTTCTCACCCCCATGGAAAAAAGATTCATAATTCGTTCATGATTGTTTGATAATGCGATGCGAAGAGGTGTCCTCCATTTCTGATTCCAGTTTTGTTCTCCTCCCGTACGACATCCACAATCCTTGTACCAGCGAGATACTCCATGGAAACAGGACCAAGAGGTTCCTTTGTCATCCTCCCCATGAGAAAGTTCTGCATGAAGCGTTGCCGGATGGTTCTCTAAGTATGCGCCATAGTTTGTCATGACAAAATCATCGCGTTGGTTCACTTTGCGAATCAACGCACACAAAGCCATATCCCCGTATGGTTCATGATGCCCATATATCTCGCCGTCGGTGGCTGTATGGATGAAATCGACCTTGTCCTGATTCTTGATATAGAGCAATTTCTTGTAAAAATTATCGGCATCCCTGAGAAGGTGACCGAAACTAATGTCACTTGCCAAAGACGGATGGTAGAAAAATGCGGTGAGCGTTCCTCCTGTTTTTCCAGTCAGGATGTAAGGATGGTGGTATGGCGCCGGTTTCCCATTGAGGTTCACCATTTTCTTATTTTCATCCTCGACAAGACGGCACTGCCAAGGAGACAGAATAACATACTTGACCCCGCATTGTGCGAGCAGGTCTATGACCACAGGATTGATTGCAGTCTCTGGGCACCAGAAGCCCTCACTCGTTCTTCCGAAATAACGATTAAACACATCCAGCGCCCATTTGATCTCCACCAGGGCATCCTCTTTCGAATCGAGAGGGAGAATCGTGTGGTTGAATCCTTGTGCGATTGCATTACCATGACCAAGCCTTTGTATGCTGGCCTTGTCCGCGGTGACGATATCCTCGAAAGTATCAGGGTGTTCCTGAACCATCCACGAAAGCAACGTGGGCCCGAAATTAAAACTGATGTACTCATAGTTGTTACTGATACTTTCTATTTGGTTGGAAAGAAGATATCTGCTATGAGCATTTGCTCGATAACAGGAAGCCCATATTCGCTCATTCCAATTATCATAAGGAACGGCGCTGCCTTGAATTTCAATGATATCGGTCCTGGGATTTTCTCTTGGGGGCTGATAAAAATGGCCATGAAGGATCAGGCTCGTTTTGTTAGTTTTCAAAGTATCCATATTTTTACGGACTGATGATACCATGTTTGCCCTGTTGCCGCTACCGTTTGCCTGCTTCCGATGGGAAAAACAAAAGGGTGAAAAGCAAAACCAAGATACCAAGAGTCTTCGATGATAAAATCCGCATGGTTTGTAGTATATTGGATATCCATGAGGTGACTTCTAACGTTGGGTGTAATATTTCTTAGGAACAGGATCACATCCATCCCAGATTATCTGTCTGAAATGCATTGGATCGGTATTACCCTCAGTATTGATGAAGAAGACCTGTGAGGTGCTGTCAAGTTTCAAAGACCCGATTAAATCCTTGGCGTTTGGTTCTGTAAGAATTGAATACAAGGTGCCAAGGGGCACCGCGCCACTTTCCCCGCTGATGATGAACTCATCTCCTTTCAACGGGGTCGCAAGGATTCTCATGCCCCTGGCTGCAATATAGTCAGGCACCTTCATAAATACATCGGCATCCTCCTTGAGCACCTCCCACGCTAACGGGCTGGGGTCACCGCAGGCAAGGCCTGCCATAATGGTATCAAGGTCGCCTTCGATATTATGCGGTCTGCCATCATCGGCTGCCGCTGAGGCAAAGAGACAAGCCGCCTTGTCAGGCTCCACAACAATAAATTTGGGGGGATTGTCAGGAAAGAGCGCGGAGTAGAATCCAATGACCGATGCCGCCAAGGCACCGACTCCGGCCTGAACGAATATATGAGTAGGCTTCACAATCCCCAGAGCGCCGAATTGCTCCTGGGCCTCAAGCAACATGGTTGTATATCCTTGCATGATCCATGTAGGGATCTCAGTGTATCCTGGCCATGAGGTGTCACTGATAATTTCCCAACCATATTTCTTTGCATCGATGACTACCTGCCGTACCGCGTTGTCATAGTTGCCAGGAATCACCTTGACAGTGGCTCCATAACTCTTGATTGCATTGATCCTGGCAAGGGATGTCCCACTATGGACATAGATTACACATTTGTGCCCAAGCTTTCCTGCAGCCCAGGCGATGCCCCGTCCATGATTGCCATCTGTTGCAGAGGCAAAGGTAAAGATCCCAAGTTTCTTATGCGCTTCTTCGCTGGCAAGATATTCATAACTCATCTTATCGTCAGAAAGGCCCAGTTTCTTCTGCAAGAACCGATACAATGCAAAAGATCCTCCCATGACCTTGAAACTATTCAGTTCAAGACGCTGGGATTCGTCTTTGACATAAATACCACCGATCTTGAGCATATTTGATAAAGACGGGAGGGAAATAAGACGGGTAAGATTATAGCCGGGTATCTGGCGATGGAATTGTCTTGCCAAGCGAGCTATTTCAATAGGAAACAGTTCCTGTGCCTTGGTGATATCTTTAATCGGATGATTACGAATTATCCATTGAAAATCCAGATTGTTATTTTCCATTTTTTTTTGCACCTCAAAATACGAATGTTATTATAGTTTATTTCTTTAAAACATTCAATATACACAAAATTATCAATAAAAAATGATGATATGATAAAAAAATAAACGGAAAATCAAGTGACTCCTACTTTTTTACAAAAGATTCTTTACATTCGCACCCATCAAAAAGATGGCTAAAAGAATTTCTGTTGACTAGTTTTGCTGTTTTCTCTACAGTTATTGAAGAAGATTTTGCACGGGAGACGCTATGATTCTAATCGATATAGATTCCTTGTCTGATACAGAGTTGCGTTATATTGCACAACAGGAAGGTTTTGAAGACTGGGAAACCATTGACCGTGAAGATTTGATTGAGCAATTGCAAGAGAAGTATGATGATTCCGATATTGACTTTAGCTCTGTGATTGCATCTGCAATGAACCAGAAACGGTTTTGTACCTCGTTGACAGATTTCACTTCGAAAAGCAACTCTTCTGATTTCTTACCGGGAGTGGAGAATTTACCTCCTTCATATAACGAGACATCAATTCACCTCTTGCTGAGGGACCCCCAATGGGCTTATGCCTATTGGTCGCTTTCTCCTTGTACCAAGGCCCAGTTTTTTGAGGGAAAAGTCCAAACAGGGGAGGTGTTTCTCCGGGTCAATATGGTTGACCAGCATGATAATAGCCGTTCTTTCTTCGATATTTGTGTTGGTCTCGATGACGAGCAGTGGAATATTAATCTTCCTCAAATGGGTTGTAAATATGATGTAACCCTTTGCTTCAAGGACGGACAAGGTGTCATGGGCTCCTTGGCTCAAAGTAATGTTGTGGAGACTTTTCATTCCTACTGGGAAAACCATTATGATGAAATAGCGATGGACAGGGCTTTGTTTTATGTACATTTCTCCTCTGTGGTGACCAAAGAGGGAGAGGTTGCAAACAATCCAGTTCTCAAAAACATCGCAAAAATCTTGAGTGAGGGGGTGCTTGAATGAAAACAAATAAGATAGCTTTCATTCTCAATGCACATTTGCCATATGTGAGGCATATTGAGTATCCACGTTTCTTGGAAGAGGATTGGCTTTTTGAGGCGATAAACGAAAGTTATTTGCCTTTGCTCAGGATGCTTTCCAAACTGAAGGATGAAAAACTTTCATTCAAGTTCACTATCAGTATGAGCCCTCCTCTCTGTTGTATGCTGACGGACGAGGCTTTGCAACAACGTTTCATCCAGTATATGAAGCGTCATGTGGAATTAGGCGAGAAGGAAGTCGAGCGTACAGTTTCCGATGACCCAAGGCTTCACGAGATGGCTGTTTGGTATCTTACCAACTATCGACGTAATTTGGATGATTTCGAGAACTACAACCACAATATTCTCACTGGCTTTAAAAATCTTGAGGATATGGGGGTCATTGAGATTATCACTACCTGTGCGACCCATGCCTATTTGCCTCTTTATCAGGAATACCCCACTGCCGTCGATGCCCAGATAGAGATGGGTATACAATCCCATCTTTGTAATTTCGGCCATATCAGCCGTGGGTTCTGGCTTCCCGAGTGCGGGTATTACCCCTCGCTTGAAGAACATCTGAAAAGCAAGGGGATCACATGGTTCCAGACTGCCAGCCAAAGCATGTTGCTTTCTCCTGACAAAGTTGAGTATGGTACTTTCCAGCCGGTACGTTGCCCTAATGGTGTTGTGGCGTTCCCCCGTGATTACGAGGCGACAAGTCTCATTTGGTCAAACACTAATGGGTATCCCTGTGATGCCCGATATCGTGAGTTCTATCGTGACATCGGCTATGACCTTCCCCTTTCCTATATTGGTCCCTATGTTGAAGAAGACGGGAATCGTGTGTTTACCGGCTATAAATACTGGTCGATCACCGGTGAGGGCCAGGAGAAGAAATTGTATGACAGGGCCGCTGCCCAGAAAGTGGTTGAGTCCCATGCTGCGAATTTCCTTTTCAACATCTCAAGCAAGGCGGAGCATATCGTGCACGCAACTGGAAAGATGCCTCTTTCAACCTTAGGATTTGACTGCGAGCTTTTCGGACACTGGTGGTTTGAGGGCATTGATTGGCTTGAGCAGGTTATCAGGCAAAGTTGCAAGGAGGATTGTACCGTGCAACTGACCACTCCCACCCAGTTCCTTGAAACCAAGCCTCAGTTGCAAGTCGCTCGGCCGGCTTATTCTTCTTGGGGTATTGGTGGCTATAGCAGTACATGGCTGGATGGAAGTAACGCATGGATTTATCGTCATATCCATCAGGCGCTTGCAAGGATGGAGGAACTTGCCATACGGTTCCCCCAACAGATAAGTTTGAAACGTCGGTTTCTCAACCAGGCCGCGCGGGAAGTGCTGTTGGCTATGGGAAGTGACTGGCCGTTCATCATGTATAACAAGACAAGTGGTGCTTATGCCCAGCGGCGGTTGGAAGAGCACTTAGAGAACTTCAATGTTGTTTACAGCAACATGTGCAAGAATGCGGTAAACACTGAATGGTTGATGAAAGCCGAGAAGAAGGATGTCATCTTCAAGGATATTGATTATAATATCTTCAATCCATCGAATACTTAATAACATATAGTTTATCAGCTTTTCCCAGCCCTCAAAACGAGGGCTTTTATTTTATGTTATTTCCATAGCATTTATCTCTTTATCCGAAAACAAACTACCAATACGTCAATATCGTTTACGCTTGTTAAGCATCTTTGAGAACTTTTGTTCTTTCCCTGGTCCAAAAGAGAAAAACGACCTTGCGTCCTAGTGGGTGGAAGTGTAGATTAATGGGTGTAAGTGGTTGAAATTCCCATTTTTGACGAAAGTTTCAGGAGGATTCTGGGTATGTTGACAGGTGAATTCAAAATCACCATCGATGATAAAGGCAGGGTTCTTATCCCGAGCAGGCTTCGTGTGGCCATTGATGGCGACAGCATGTACGCCACCAGGGGATTGGATAATTGCCTTTGGCTGATGCTACCTAAGGACTTCGAAGATTTGTCAAGGACGATTCTTGATGGGCCCGGGGCTTCCTTCAATACAAACAGGAGATTGCTGCAACGAAACATTATCAGTCCCGCGCAGCTCTGTGATATCGATAAGGCCGGACGGATTAACGTGCCACCTACATTAAGGAATTTCGCTCATCTGGAACTGAAAGCGGAATGTACCTTGCTTGGTTCGGGACTCTATCTGGAACTATGGAACACCACATCCTATGACACCTATCTTTGTGACACTGAAAAGAATTTCAACGCTGCTGCGGAGAATCTCAGTGAGATGTGGAGAGGCAGGTCGTAATGGAATATGTGCATTATCCTGTCATGCGAAATGAAATACTTTCTCTCTTGGTTCCCCAGCAGGACGAGGCCGAGATGGTCGATTGCACCACTGGAGAAGGCGGGCATACGCTGCTTTTCCTGAACAAGTACCCCAAGTTGCATATTACAGGGTTGGATAGGGATATTGCCATACAAAAGAAAGCCATAGAAAGGTTGAAGGAATTTGGAACCAGGTTCTCACCAGTTAATACCTGGTTCGATGATTACTTCACTGATTACAAAGGGCCTGGACTCGATTTAGTGCTGTTTGATTTAGGAATTTCCAGTTTTCATTTTGCTGAGTCAGAACGGGGTTTCTCTTTTCTCAAAGACGAGGAGCTGGATATGCGTTTGGACAGGAACGCACCCATAAGCGCAGAGGACGTGGTCAACGGCTATCCAGAGGACAAGCTGGCGAATGTGATTTATGAGTTCGGGGAAGAGCGCTACTCACGCAGGATCGCCAAGGCGATTGTATTTCAGCGAAGGCTCAAGAGGATCCGTACCAGCACGGAACTTGCCCGGATAATTTATGAGGCTGTCCCTCCGCAATACAAGCATGGGCATATCCATCCTGCGACCAGAAGCTTTCAAGCTATACGAATTGAGGTGAATAGGGAATTGGATCGCATCGAGCCGGCCGTAAGCGGGGCGGTGGATGCCTTGAAGAAGGGAGGAAGGCTCGCAGTCATCAGCTTCCATTCCCTGGAGGACAGACCTGTAAAGTGGTTGTTCAAACGTCTTGCCGATGGTGACGACCCCAAAATCAGGATTTTAACAAAAAAGCCATTGGTACCTACGGAGGAAGAGAGCACTGAAAATGCTCCTTCCCGTAGTGCCAAACTGAGAGTGATAGAGAAACTATAAGAGAGGAGGATCACATGCAATCAAGGATGCGAAGGGAATTTGACATCGCTGAATATGAAGCGAAGGAAAATGTAACGACTGTTGCTACAAAAAAGATTGGACATGTCATCATCCTGCTTATGCTGTTTTTCATTCTTGCTGTGATTTTCTGTGCTGTTTGGCAGAGTGGTGTCAATCGTTCATTGGAAATGAAGAAAACGCAATTGCTAGCTTCAATCTACGACTTGGAGGAGCAGCATCGTACTCTACGAAGTGATATTGCATCCCAAACCATGCCTGAGGCGATAGTTGAGGATGCATTGGTGCGGGATATCAGTTTTGAGCAGATTGAAGCTTCAGGCCTGCTTCTTGTAGCCAGGGGGGATTGATATGAAATTGGGCACCCGTCCTTATAGTATTCAGGAAATTGCCTCGATTTGCCAAGCGACTGTTGTTCGTCCAACAAATTCAAAGATCACCTCGATCTCCACTGATAGCAGGAATATGGAACAAGGATCCTTGTTTTTTGCCTTGCAGGGGGGGCTTTGCGATGGTTCAAGGTATTTGGCACAAGCACAAACGGGAGGTGCGATCTGCGCTGTGGTCAGCAGGACCCATCTTTCTGAGGCCTTGCAAAACTGTTCTCTGCCTCTTTTGGTTGTTGATGATTCCCTGCTCGCTTTGCAAAGATTAGGAGCCGTTTATTTGAGGCAGTTCCATGATGTGCACTATGTCGGCATCACTGGTTCGTGCGGTAAGAGCACAACCAAGGAAGCGGTTGCCGCTATTCTCGAACAGATGGGTAGGACAGTGAAGACTCCAGGGAATCTCAATAGTGAGATAGGGCTTCCTCTTTCTGTGTTTCAGGTGAGCGAACAGACCCGCTACGGGGTGTTTGAGATGGGTGTTGACCATGTCGGGGAGATGGGCCGTATGCTTTCCGTGGTGCAACCGGAAGTGGGGATCTTGACCAATATCGGATTGTCCCACTTGGAGAAGTTTGGTACTCAGAAGGTGATCGCACATGAGAAGGGGCAGCTTTTTCATCAGGACATCAAGGCAGGTTTCATCACCAGCGATTGTATTTTTGCAAATCAAATTCAAAAAGAGAATCACATCGTCCTTGAAAAATATAGTTTGTCAGATATAGAGGCTCATGATTGTGGCTTGAACGGGTGGAACCTTTCACTGGGTAAAAATCGATTTCATGTCAATTGTGTAGGCAAGCATCTTCTCTTGGACATCATTGGGGCTGTCAAGGCTTGTCGTTTTATGGGGGCAAGCGACAACCAGATTGCCCAGGCCCTGGAAGGGTTCGTTCCCATGGAAGGACGTGCTACGATAATCAGGGGTAGGGTGACGATAATAGAGGATTGCTACAATGCAAGTCTGGATTCGACTCGTTCCATTCTGGATTATATGGGAAAACTATTTTGGTACGGGCAAAAGAAAGTTGTATTAGGGCCGATGAAGGAACTTGGTTCTGCCAGCAAAAAGGCTCATCTTGAGGTTGCCAGGCATATTCTTTCCTCAAACATACAGACAGCATTCTTGTATGGAGCCGAAATGTATGACGCATATAAGCTGCTTCAGGATTCCTGCTATCACGGCGCCTTGAGTTTTACCGAAGATTTTGACCAGTTGACCAGAGATGTCAGCAACTCCGTCGACAAAGGAGACCTGTTCTTGGTGAAAGGTTCTCATTCAGCCTCGATGGAACGTTTGATTCCTGTGTTGAGAAATGCAGGCTAAGAGGTGTGTATGAAGGTTTATCTCTCAAGTATAATTGCTGGTTTTATAATCACCCTGCTTACCTCCTTGATGATACTCCATAATTCAAAAACCAACTTGGTGGTACATATCAAGCCGGAGTTGGCTGACGTCCAGTCGCGAAAAGAAGGGACACCCTCAAGCGGAGGCATCGCCTTTTGTGTGGGATCGACTGTCGCCTCGTTGTTTTTTGGAGTGAACAGCGTGTTGCTTCTGGGTATGTGGATGTTCGCTCTTATCGGTTTCTGGGATGACATGGAAAAGACACATACCTTAAATGGCGATGGACTGACCCCGATGATAAAGATGTTATTGCAATTGCTCTGTTCCGCTACTACTGTTATGGCCTTGTATTTGACACACAGTCTCAATACTCAGCTCTTTGGTCATGACTGGAATAGATTTTATTATTTTTTTGCTGTGTTTTACATTGTATTCTTTGTCAATGCGGTGAATATTACCGACGGACTGGATGGTTTGGCGGCACTTGTCACCCTTGTACCTTTGATTCTTCTTGCTATCATCAATGGAAACACCTTCTTGTATGCATTTATCGGTTCATTGTTAGCTTTTTTGCTTTTTAATCTGAAACCTGCAAAATACTTCATGGGCGACTGTGGCAGTCATGCCATTGGAGCTGTACTTGCAATCAGTGCGTTACTTGACAAAAGTGAATTGATTACTTTGCTTTCCTCAAGTGTGCTGGTGATTGAGTTGCTCTCTTCCCTTGTGCAGATTATTTCAATCAGGACGTTTGGCAAAAGAGTTTTCTCAATCGCTCCGCTTCATCACGCTTTTGAAAAAAAAGGAATAGGAGAGTCTTCCATCGTAGCAGGTTTCGCTTTGGCCAGTGTCGCCTTGAGCTTGGTTGCATTCGCCTTGTGGCTCAGGGGGTGACGACATGGTCGATAGGCGGGCACAGTTTGATGATTTGATGCTACAGTCAGGTGGGGATGAAGCCGAGGTTGGAGGAGTAAATAGCGCTTTTACGTTTCTTTGCATTGTGCTTTTTCTGACAGGGATGGGGCTCGCAATGCTTTACAGCGCATCCTATGACGAGGCTATCAGCCATGGACTTCCACATTATTATTATCTTGCGCATCAAATGGTGTTTGTGGGATTTGGGATTGTAATGTCCCTCGTCATCAGATTTGTACCCGTGAAATGGTTTAGGATTATGACTTATCCTCTCCTGTTGGTTTCTCTTCTTCTGATGCTGATGACCAACTTCTCTTCGTTTGGTTATGCGGCCCTCGGGGCAAAGAGATGGTTGCGTATCGGTCCTTTTTCCTTACAACCCGTGGAAGTCGCCAAATTGTCCATGATTTTCTTTCTTGCGTACTGGTTTTCCACTGAACATAAGAATCATCTAATGAAAATCATTGTTCCTTTTGCGGTGATGGTCCTTTTTGCCTCTTTGATTGTCCTGCAAAAGGATTTTAGCTCCACAATGGTGTTTGTTGGATTATGCCTTGCTGTCTTTATTGCTGGAGGTGTTGGTTTAGGTCCTTTGTTTTTAATGATGGCATCCATTGCAGTCCCCTCGATTGTCATCCTCTTCACGGTCCCTTACCGGGTCCAACGCATAGCAAGTTTCCTTATGCCAAACCTCGATCCTCAGAGTATCAATTACCAGGTCATCAACTCAATCAAGGCGATCAAGAGAGGAGGATTGCTTGGCGTGGGCCTCGGTAATGGGACTTATAAGCTCGGTCTTATTCCTGAAGTGCAGAATGATTTCATCTTTGCCAATATGTGCGAGGAACTTGGTCTTGTATGGGTGTTGTTCATCATTATCCTGTTTGGCATGTTTGCTTTTCTGGGATATAAGACCTACAGACGTATGGTTGGTCAGGACGTATTCCTTGCCAATTTGGATTTTGGTATGACCACAATGATTGTTTGGCAGGCAATAATCAATATCGCAGTGGTCTCTGGTTTGCTTCCGCCAACAGGAATCCCCCTGCCCTTTTTCAGTCAAGGAGGGACGAATTTGTTTGTAGTGCTTTGCTGTTGTGCTGTCATGTATCGAATCATGATGATTTCCAATGGAAAGTTGCCATTGCAGAAAAGCTCACTTAAGAAAAAAGAACGAGAGACCATTGAATTTCCAAGTGATGCGGAAATAGAGAAAACATGAGACATGGAAAGATTCTTATTGGATTGCTTTCTCTTGTAGCGTTATGCATTCTTGTTCGTTTCTCTTTACAATTCATTCCTTCCTTGACTATCGATGAAGTCGTCCTGTTTGTTGATGACAATATGGGTATACCTTACAAGTGTAAAGAAGAGTTTAGGAACCTGTATCATACCCCTCTTTTTGGATTTGATAAATACGCCCTGATACAAAAACTCGAAAGAGAGGGTGTGGTTGGACAAGTAAAAATCAAACGTATCCTTCCAAGCAAGATAAGAGTGGATATCACCCTCCAAAAGGCCGAGGCGGTTCTCGTCGCTGTTGATCAAAATCAAATTAAGAAAGAATACCTTGTTTACGATGGCAAACTGTATGATCTTTGCGAAGAAGATTGGGATATCTACCAGCAGAAGGTTGTCAAGATCCAAGTTCCCTTGTCATATGCCTTGATAATCAGGGAATATGGGCTTGATGACTCTTTTCGCTCAGTATTAGGGATGGTATACTCTTTATCGGGAAATTCGTCCTTGATAACGATGGTGAAATACGATAATAATAGTAGCAATAGTTTAGGGAAGATGGTATTGGAGCTGGCAAGTCTCAATGCACAGATATTTGTTCGTGAAGAAGTAAGCGCCACAAGGATTGCACAGGCGATCGAAGTAGTGAAGGCTGAGCAAGAAAAAGCCTCTTTCTTGGAGACGACAAAGAGATATGATCTGTACACTACCGCACTTGTCCGCCGATAGCGGAGGTCTGCTGATGGCTGGTGATAAAATGTTGATGGGGCTGGATATCGGCTCAAGCAAGATCCGGTGCGTAATCGGTTCTGTAAGCAGGGATGGACAGCTTATGGTCGATTCCATCTGTGAACGGCCAAGTGAAGGAGTCCGTTCCGGTTCCATCGTCAATATTGAACAGACGCTTAAGGCAATATCCTCCGTGATTAATGAAGCGGAGCTCCAGGCGGGAGCTGAGATTCCAGATGTCATCATCGGTATCGGTGGGGAACATATAATTGGTGTTCCTTCCAACGGTGTGGTCGGAATCAATAGCAGGGACCAGGAGATAAAGAGGGAAGACATATTCCGTTCTCTTGAAGTGGCTCGGGCATTTGAGTTGCCTCAGGACAGGGAGATTCTCCACACCTTGGTACAGGAATTCCAAATTGATGGACAAAATGGAATCAAGGATCCTGTGGATATGTTGGGACATCGCTTGGAGAGCAGGGTGTTGGTGGTGACAGCAAGTTCCTCGATTTGCCAGAACCAACGCAAATGTATCCAGCGTTCAGGTTTGTCCGTCAGGCGCATGGTCCTGCAAAGTCTTGCGGATGCAGAGGTCGTGCTCAGTTCCGAGGAGAAGGAGATGGGGGTCATACTGATAAATATTGGTAGTGGCATTTCCAATATGATTGCCTATAGCCATGGTGCCCCTATCTATACAGGAGGGGTGAACCTCGGTGGGGATTCAGTCACCAGTGACCTTGCCTATATTCTCAACAAGACCAAGGCTGTTGCGGAACAGATAAAATGTGAAAATGGGTATAGTTATGTTCCGTCTGTTTCCAGTGATCAGATGGTGGTCATTCCTCAGGTGCAGGGGCTTCCAGCGATTCGTATGCCAAAGAGGGAGCTTGCTCGTGTGATCGAACCGAGGATGGCAGAGATATTCTCGCGCTTGCAGGTCGAACTAGCAAAGATGAATGTACAGGGATCCTATGGCGGGGGAGTCGTCCTCGTCGGTGGCGGTGCGCTTCTTAGTGGTGTCACAGAGCTTGCAAGTGAGATTTTTGGTATTCCCGCAAGACTTGGGTTCCCTGAGGCTATCGGGGGATTGGATCGTTCATATATCAATCCGTGTTATACTACGGTGCTGGGGCTCCTTAAGAGCGAAGCACGCAAGGTCAAGGATGATGGAGCTACCCCAAAGAAGCATCGGGACGCAGTGCATAGTTCTGAGGATGGTGCTTTCTCAAAGATTAGAGGATTTTTTCGTACGTTGTTTTGAGGTGCGATATGGCAAAGGATACTCCTATGGATTTTGGAATGTTTGAAGTTGAGGACATGGTACAGGGAGAGCAGGCAGTCACCACGGTGATTAAGGTCATTGGCGTAGGTGGTGGCGGTGGAAATGCTGTGAATCGGATGATTGCCAGTGGCCTGAAGAAAGTTCAGTTTGTCGCAATGAATACCGATATGCAGGCTTTGCAGCGTTCAAATGCCCAGGTGAGGATGCCTATTGGAAGGGAGCTTACAGGAGGTCTTGGCGCTGGGGGCATTCCTGAAGTAGGAGAGAAGGCCGCTCAGGAAAGCAAAGAGGATATCAAGAAGGAATTGGAAAATGCCGACATGGTGTTTATCACTGCTGGCATGGGAGGGGGGACCGGTACTGGCGCCGCTCCCGTGGTCGCTGAGATAGCCAAGAGTTGCAATGTCCTGACTGTAGCAGTGGTGACCACTCCTTTTGCCTTTGAAGGTAAGAAGAAACTTCTTCTTGCTCAGGCTGGAATTGAGAAACTTCGCAAGAACGTTGATACCCTTATCATTATTCCGAACCAGTATTTGCTTAAAGTGGTGGAGAACAACACCCCTATCAAGCAGGCGTTCCTTATGGCTGACGAGGTGCTCTTCATGGGAGTGCAGGGAGTCAGTGAATTAATTACCGAGCCTGGTGAGATAAACATCGACTTCGCGGATGTGCGTACTGTCATGAAAGGCAAAGGTGATGCCTTGATGGGTATCGGTTTTGGTGAAGGTGCCAACAGGGCGGTGGATGCCGCTCGTCAGGCTATCAGTAATCCACTTTTGGAAAACGCATCCATTCAAGGCGCGAAAAGTGTGTTGGTAAACCTGTCAGGAAGTGAGAATCTTACCTTGCAGGAGTATCAGGATGTAGTTGAGATCATTACGGAGAATTGCGCCGAGGATGCCTTGATTATTGCAGGGCAGGCGTTCAATCCTGAACTTGGGGACCGCATCAAGGTCACCGTGGTTGCGACTGGTTTTGAGCGCAAGGAGGAGGTCGTGGGAGCAGAAATTCCTAATATGCAGGGTACCCGTCGATTCACTTCTTCAAATGAAGGCCTTGGTTCTTTTGCTTCTGCATCAAAAAGTGAAAGCAACGAGGGTGAAAAGAAACCACAGAATGCAAGCGCAGGAACAATCCAGGTCAACCGTTGGCAGGATTTGCAGAAGCAGATAGGAAAGACTCCGCCCAACGGACAAAGTGATTATAGTATTCCCGCTGTGCTCCGATATTCCCAAGACCAAGAAGAAAGTCCCAAAAAATGAGTCAACAGCAAGATATCCTTGTTGATGATTTTATCGATTATCTCTACCTCCAACGGCGTTTAAGTAAGACGACCGTTGCTGTGTATGTTCCTATCATCAGAAAATTTTTTTGTTTTCTGGAAACAGTGGGCAGGGAGATAGAGGATGCAAGTATTGCGGATATCCAGGATTTCCTGATCAATGAGAAGGAAAGTTCCCATGACGGAGGAAGAACTGTGGCGAAATATCTTTCCTCCTTGCGCACGTTCTTTTCCTTTTTGGTGTATCAACGTATCAGGGATGACAATATCGCAAAACGTATCAAAGCTCCAAAGATTGGGACTTCCCTTCCTCAAGTGGCGACAGTCACAGCAATTGATGCCTTTCTTGAGGGAATTGACGTTAGTGACGACCTTGGGTATCGTGACAGGACTATATTTGAGCTCATGTATAGCTGTGGTTTGCGCATAAGCGAGGCAATAGGTCTTACATTGGCCAGTTACTCAGACAAGAGTCTGCGAATCATTGGCAAGCGAAGCAAAATGCGGATTGTTCCTGTCGGGGCTATCGCCTGCAAATATCTGGATACCTACATCGCGGAAGTAAGGCCTCGGTTGGTGAAAGCCAACCTGTCAGAGAAGCATCTTTTTGTAACGCGAAATGGAAGAGCTTTCACCAGACAAGGGGTTTCCAAACGTTTTGACCAATATCGTGGAGGACAAGACATGAAAGTGCATACTTTACGTCATAGTTTTGCAACCCATCTCCTTGAGGGGGGTGCTGATCTAAGGAGTGTGCAGATGCTTCTTGGTCATAGTGATATCAAAACAACTCAGATTTATACCCACGTGGACACTACCGACATGCGTAAGGCCTATGATAGTTTTCATGATGACAAGGAGAAAAAGTAATGGACTTGTCAATTCTCTGGGCTCTTTGCCCTTTGGTTTTCCTTGCAGGTCTTGTCGATTCAATAGCTGGAGGCGGGGGACTTATCGCTCTGACTGCTTATGCCGCCTTGGGGCTTCCTCCCACAATGGCGCTTGGTAACAACAAGTTCTCTTCGACTTGCGGGACGACAATTGCTACTTACCGATATATCCGCTCAGGCAAGATAGATTGGACAGTGGCTATTGCTGCTTTCATCTTTTCTTTGGCGGGCTCGACTATTGGTTCCCGTCTTGCCTTGTATTTTGACGGAGTGTACCTGCAGTATCTCTTGTTGTTCCTTGTCCCTTGCATAGCCACACTGACATTGGTCAAACCGAATTTTGGACAGGCAAAAGGATGCAAGCACAAAATTCTTGTCAGTTGCCTCACCGGTCTGGTGCTTGGTTGTTACGACGGATTCTTTGGCCCAGGAACAGGAATGTTCCTTACATGGATATTCTCCGCAATCATCGGCCTGGAATTGATCAAGGCCTGTGGAACGAGCAGGGTGGTGAACCTTGCATCCAATATTGCCGCTTTGTTCACCTTTGCCATCAATGGGAACATTGACTACAAAATAGGAATTCCTTGTGCGTTTTGCTCAATTGCCGGTTCCTATATTGGCAGCGGGCTTGCGCTGGAAAAGGGTGCGAAGATAGTTCGTCCCATGTTGATAGTTGTTCTTTCCCTTTTGATGATCAAAGTGGTCCTCAACCTGTTTCATGTGAATATCTGATACGATTCCTCGCCTCATGCGGTATGAGGGGTATGAAGTTCCATGACTTATTGTCCATAGCCCTGTCACCAATAGAAAACAGGGAGAGATTTATTCTTCTTTCCCATGGGGAGATTCCTCATATTCCGAGAAAAAGGCTTATTTCAGTTGTTTCAGCCTTGAAGGAAAGGGGTGCTCACATAATTTTTTCAGGACAAAAGGAGTTCCCCGGACTTCTCTCAACGTTGCAAGAGAAACCCTTTTTTCTTTGCCATCAGGGAAAACTTCCTGATCCCGATGAGATGACTGTTACGCTTTGTGGAACACGGCATCCTGATTTCGAGGGAGCTTCGGCTGCATATCAGGTCGCCCTCGAGGCGGCGCTTAATGGGATCTCTGTGGTAACCTCGCTTAGCTATGGTTGCGACCGTGCGGCTGTCAAAGGGGCCTTGGATGGAGGAGGACACTGTTATCTTACCTCGGCTTCGGGCTTGCTGAGGGAGACACGGGCATTGTCTCCGCAGATTTCCTTGCTGAGTGTTTTTCCTCCAGATATGCCCCAATCGCGTTTATCTTGCAAAGAACGGAATACTTTGACGGTTTCACTCTCTCCTTGTACTTATGTAATCCAGGCCCCGCTCAAGAGTGGCGCGCTCCTTTGTGTCCGAGAGGCCTTGGATAATGGTCGAGAAGTAAGGTTGCTTCCAAGTGCTTTAGGGCCTGAGCCGGTTAGGCTTGGAGGATTGGATTTACTTGATAATGGCTGTCTTGTGGTTCGAAGCCTTTTCGATGCAGGGGTTCCTATAACAAGAAAAGTTTTTATTTCTCCTTCTTCCCAGGGAGAATATCATTTTGGCAATCGTCATTTTGTGGTATCGTGACAGGTATGGATATGATTTTTGATTTCTTGACCTACCTCGGTGATGTTCGGAATTATAGCAGGAATACAATTGTGTCCTACCAGACAGATTTATTGCAGTTTGCTTCATTTTGTAATCAGAGGAAGCTGGGATTAACAGATGTCGCATCCGCTGATGCCCGTACGTATGTGCGTTCTCTCAAGGAATGTGGATTGCACAGTGAGTCATCTATCAATCGAGCGCTGAGCTGTCTACGTTCATTTTATGCGTATCTTTGGGATAGGGAAATAACCCAATGCAATCCCTTTGCCGATATCTCAGTGCGGAGAAGAGAGGACCATTTGCCCTCAGTGCTGACAAAAAATGAGGTAAATGAACTTTTGTCCCTCACTTATGACGATTTCCCTTCATCCAGAGACCACCTGCTGTTCTGCTTCCTGTATGATACTGGATGTCGTATCAGCGAGGCCCTTTCTGTTACCGAGGAGATGGTGGAGATGGAGAGAAGGCAAATTCGAATCAAGGGAAAGGGTAACAAGACACGGTATGTGTTCTTTACTTCAGAGACAAAAGCAGCTCTTGCCTATTATTTGCCTTTGAAGCATCAGCTGCAACGAGAGAAGGGGATTGCGGATAAGAACCTGCTTTCATTGATTTTTTGTGCAAATAGTGGAAAACAGTTGCCGTTGAGTACTGTTCATACTATTTTCAATACGTACAAGTTACGATTGGGATGGCAAAAAGATTTTACTCCGCATGTGCTTCGACATAGTTACGCCACACATCTCTTGGAGAATGGAGCGGATATTCGGATGGTTCAAGAAATGTTGGGCCATGCGAGTATCTCCACAACCCAGATTTATACCCACGTGACACAACAAAGACTTGCGAAGGTGGTATCGATGTGCCACCCTCATGGAAGGAAATGACATGGAACAATTCAAAGGGACAACAATTATTGCGGTAAGAAAAGATGGAAAGGTTGCAATCGCTGGTGATGGACAAGTGACCCAAGGAAACCAGGTGGTGCTCAAGGGAAACGCCCATAAAGTGAGACGGCTTTATGAAGGGAAAGTGCTTATTGGCTTTGCTGGTGGTACTGCGGACGCGTTCACTCTCTGTGAGCTGTTTGAGCAGAAGCTTAAACAGTTTAGCGGTGATATAACACGTTCTGCTGTTGATCTGGCAAAACAATGGAGAAGCGATAAACAGATGAGGCAGATGGAAGCCATGATGCTTGCCACTGATGGTCAGAAAATTTTCCTTATTGATGGAGTAGGTGATGTTATAGATCCTGAGGGAGATGCCATCGGTATTGGTAGTGGAGGAAACTTTGCCTACAGTGCCGCCTTGGCATATCTGGATTGCGCAAAGGAAATGAGCGCAAAGGAGATAGCAAGAAAGAGCCTTGAGATTGCCTCTGACATTTGTATTTTCACCAATAAAAATATTATCGTTGAGGAGCTGTAGATGTTATCATTGAGCCAAAAGACATTGGACGAAATGAAGCCCCGGGAAATAGTCAAGGAGCTGGATAAATACATAATTGGACAGGACAAGGCGAAGAGGACCATCGCCGTTGCCATTCGTAACAGGACTCGGAGGAAAAGGCTTCCTGATGATATCAGGGATGAGGTCTCCCCGAAGAACATTATCCTCATAGGTCCTACCGGTGTGGGAAAGACCGAGATAGCAAGGCGTATCGCCAAACTATCCAATGCACCGTTCATCAAAGTCGAGGCGACCAAATATACCGAGGTGGGCTATGTCGGACGTGATGTCGAATCAATGATTCGTGACTTGATGGGTATCGCGGTCCAGGAGGTCAAACGGGAGCTGGCCTGTGGAATGGAAAATGTGGTCAAGGATAGGGTTGAGAACCGCTTGTTGGATCTCTTGCTTCCCGCCGTCCCTTCGCAAGCCGGTGATAGTGGAACATTTAGCGAGAGGACGGATGTTACCCGTGAACAGTTCAGACAGATGCTTCGGGATGGTAAGTTTGAGGAGAAGGAAGTGGAGATGACCGTTGGGGGAAAACCCAATGTGGGCATTGAGATGTTCGGAGCAGGAAACAACGAAGATCTTCAGAATGCCATGCAAAGTCTGGGATCCATTTTTGGTAATAGCAACAATCATAGGCGCAAGGTGACAATCAAGCGTGCCAGGGAGATTCTCACTGAGGAGGAGACCGACAAAAGCATCGATCCCGACAAAGCTGTGGACATAGCCAAGGAACGGGTCGAGCAGATGGGTATCATCTTCATTGATGAGATAGATAAGATTGCCAACAGCGGTCCTACCGGAGGTGGTGTTGATGTGTCTCGGGAAGGAGTGCAAAGAGACATCCTCCCTATCATCGAAGGAACAAAAGTAAGCACAAAGTGGGGAGTCATCGATACAACCCATATCTTGTTCATCGCCAGTGGTGCTTTCCATGTGGCCAAGCCAAGTGACCTTATTCCAGAGCTACAGGGACGATTCCCTCTTCGCGTTGAGTTGGATGAACTGAAGAGCAACGATTTCTACCGTATACTGACTGAACCTGAGAATGCGATTACGAAGCAATACCAGCAGCTTCTCAAGACCGAGGGTGTGGACATAATGTTCACCGATGAGGCGTTAAGAAGGATTAGTGAGATAACCTATAGCGTGAACACCACAAATGATAATATTGGAGCAAGAAGGTTATTCACAATTATGGAGAAATTGCTTGAGGAGCTATCCTTTAGTGCTGACGAGTTGGCAGGGCAAAGCATATCGATTACCAAGGCCTATGTCGATGAACGGTTGCATGATGTGTTGGAAAACCAGGATTTGACGAGGTATATTCTGTAAACATGCAATTATTCAAGATGATTGATACTGATTATGATGCAGCTCTTAGACAGGCCCGTGCGAAGTACGGGCCTGCAATCCGTATGCAATCCCGACGTGATTTCACCAGGAAAGGGCTGTTTTCCACTCGCCATTTCTGTGAGATTTGTTTTTATCTAGTCAAGGAGAAGGATGCCCAGTCAGGGAGTGGTGTGTGACTTGTCACTGATCAGCTTGCCTTGGCTGATTAGCCCTTCGATGACTTTCCCTATAGCGGGACTAGCTATATTCGCTCCCCAGATGGTATCCCCTTTGGGGTTTCCTGCAGCAATGTAAATTATATATTGGGGATTATCTGAGGGGATAAGGGCGAGCGTCGAGGCCAGGACAGTGCCATCGGTATAACTATTCGTCTCAGGGTTGAGAATTTGTGCTGTTCCTGTTTTCGCGCTGACAGACACACCTGGGACATCGCATAAAACAGCAGTTCCTCCTTCTTGTGTCGCTGAGTGCATGTAGGAGAGTAGTTGTTTGGCGATGTCGCTGTCAACGACTTTTCCTTGTTCCTTGACTTTCCTTTCATATAAAATATCATTGGTCTTTCCAATGGCCGAGCCTTTGCTTCGTTGGAGCACCAGGTTCGGCATGAGCAGCATGCCTTCATTTGCAAAAACCGTGGCGGCTGTGGCAAGATGCAGTGCCGTCACCGACAATTCCTGTCCAAAACTTATGGTGGGCTTGCTTCGTTTTGACCATGTTGAAGGGTCGTTAAGTTTCGCCCTTGTTTTACTTGGCAATCCAATATCATAGGACCTGTTGAATCCAAAGGCGTTTAATGTCTGGTAGAACTTGTCACTGTCAGTCTGAAGCGACCAATACGCAATGGCCCCGTTGCAACTCTTTGCTATCATTTCCCGTGGAGTGACAATCCCGTGTTTTTCGTGACAATTGATGGTGATTCCCTCAAAAGTGAATGAACCATCACAGACAAAGGGGGTGGAGAAGTCAGCTTGTGCTGCCTGCAGGTCCGCACAGAGAGAAAAAACCTTGAATACCGAACCTGGCTCGAATAGGTAATTGACACAATGGTTCAATCTCTCTTCCGGGGTGGAAGACCCGATTGAGTTGTTGTCATACCAGGGATAGCTGCTCATGGCGAGAATATCCCCTGTTTTGCAATCCATGACAATACCGACGGCATAATCAGGCCGGTCCTTATCTGCAATTGCCTGCAACTGGACATCCAGCAGGTATTGGATATCGATATCCAGGGTAAGGGTCAGGTCATCCCCGTAAATTACCTCTTTGCTTCCCACCTGGGGCTTGGGATCGAGCTCTTTCTCAAATGAATATTCTATTCCTTCAAGGCCCTTGTTCTCTGGATTAACGAACCCTATGGTCTGTGCTGCATGGAAGAGTGCCGGATAACTCCGTCCCATAATCTTTTCCACACTGATGGCATTCTGCATTTTTGCATCTTTGATGGCTTTCTCCAGGGTGCCGACCTTGGCAGGATCCAAGTGTTTTTTCACCAAGGCATAGGTAGTGTAATGGGAGATTTGCTGCTTCACTTCCTCCATTGTCATGTCAGCGAACGGAGCGACAAGCATGCATGCCTTATTCATGTCCTTTATGTTTTGCAGATGAAAATAAAGATTGTAATACGGAGTGGAAATCGCAAGGATCTTGCCATTACGGTCATATATGGTACCACGTATCACACTTTGGGAAACCACAGGGTCCTGATATTTTTTGGTTTTTCCACCTTCAATGATGATAAAGGCGATGCGAAATGCCAAAATACTTAAGGCGACCAGGGTTCCTATGGTAAAGAAAAGATAAGTCCTATGGTTTTGACTAGTGGCCATGATTGTTTTATAGTACACTTAAGAAAAGGTAATGTCGAGTTATGGCAAAAGACAACTATGATGATATGCAAAACCAAAGGGACACTTCAAAACCGTCCAGGCTGAATTCCTCCAGGAGTCTTGTCTGGGTAATATTGATAGGAATTGGTGTCTGTGTGGTTGTACTGGCCCTTTGGTGGATAATGTTTCCTTCCGAACCCTCAGCTGTTGTTTCGCAAAGTGAGCAGACCGCTTCCCAAAAGGCCGAGTCAAAGCCACAGGAGGAAACTTTGTCTCCTCCTGTTCCTGCCCAAGCTGTAACAGGTGCAAAGATGCCAAGCACTGACAATGCGGGTTCCTCAGTCGTGCAACCAGTGCAAGTGGCTGCCTCTTCTCCAAAAGTAAGTCCCGTGACTGCCGTGGGCCTTTCAGAAGTAAAAAAGATCCAGGCCCAACAGAAAGCGGTCCAGTTTATTGATCATGAGGTGGAAGAAGGAGAGGATCTTATCTCGATTGCCTCAAGTTATGGACTCAAGACACAGACTCTTATCGCCGTAAACCAGATACGAAATGTAGCAGCGATAACGACAGGGACCGTTCTTCGTATTCCGGATCGTGACGGACAACTGTATACCGTCAGGGAGGGAGATATCCTTTCAAGGATTGCGAGTAAGAACAATCTTGGATGGAAGACTCTGATGGAGCTTAATGGACTCACAAGTGATAGGATTAATATTGGGCAGACCTTGTTCATCCCTGATCCGATGACAACAAGTGCGACAGCACTTGCAGATGTCTCTCCTATTTCTTTTGTCAGGCCTGCCACAGGAACTATTGTGGGAATGTACGGGCAGGCCAGTAACGATCCTGCCGAGCCCCATGGCCTTGAAGGCATTCTTATCCAGGGGAAGGAGGGAAGTGCTGTTGTCGCATCAGCCTCGGGGAATGTCGTTGATGCGGGCAATGAGCAAAAGGGCAGAGGCCGCTTTGTGGTTATCAGCCATGAGAACGGCTACAGGACTATGTATGCGCACTTGGAAAATGTCGAGGTCAAGATTGGGGATGGGGTATCCAAAGGACAGAGTATTGGTTCAATTGGCACCACTGGAACGGAATTTACCGTCCCGACCTTGCTTTTTGTTATTCAGCAGAATGGTATCAATCTCAATCCTGCCGATTTCTTTTAATCGATGCTGGTCTGTCGGTGGACTGCAAGAAATAACAAGGCCGCTCAGAAAAGAGGGCGGTCTTATCGTGGGAATCCCTACATATTGGTTACTGGTTTCTGCCGCAGCAATTCTTATACTTCTTGCCTGAGCCGCAAGGACAGGGATCATTGCGACCAATTTTGGGACCGGTCCTACGGATGGTGACGTTCTGCGCCTCCGCACCATTGGCCTGCCGTGTCCTGTTTGGCAAGTTGCTTTCCTTTGCAAAAGTATTCTGGGTCCTGTGAGACTCGATCATCTTACGGTTGCCACGGTTGCCGTACTGGTCTTCATTCCTTGTAATTTGCACACTGACCAATAAATGGGCCATGAAAGAAGAAATATCCTCCAGCATTTTGGAGAATATCTCGAAACCCTCCACCTTGTATTCCACCAATGGATTCTTCTGGGCGTATGTCCTCAGGCCCACCGCATCCCGAAGATCTTCCAGCATGGTAAGATGATCTTGCCAGCGCATATCAATCTGGCGAAGATAATTGAACCTAAGGAACTCATTGAAGGGCTTCGCCCCGGTAAGTTCCACCTTGTCTTTTACTTCCTTATCAATGAAAGTATTCAGGTATTCCTTCCACTCTTGTTCTGAAGCCGTGCTCTTGAGAGGCTCGGCAACCACATGAAAGTCGCTCAGCATCGCCTCGATTATGGTTCCTGCAGGATTATCGTTCTTGAATGCCTTTTCACAAATGGCATCCGTAAGGATATGACAGTTGTTGAGAACCCTGGTGATTAAATCCTCGCAAAGAAGGATTTCATCACGCTGGGTATAAAGATAATTTCGCTGCTCGTTAAGCACGTCATCATACTCAAGCAAATGTTTTCGTATCTCGAAGTTTCTTTCCTCAACACGCTTCTGAGCCTTTTCCAGTGCGTTGCTGAGCATCTTGTGCTCGATAGGTTCTCCATCCTGCATACCAATCTTGCCAAGCATTGTCTTAAGATTGTCATTGGCAAACAACCGCATCAACGTGTCATCAAGGGAGATGTAGAAACGGCTGGTGCCCGGATCGCCTTGACGACCTGAACGTCCCCTCAACTGATTGTCGATACGCCTGCTCTCATGCCTCTCCGTGCCAAGGATGTATAACCCTCCAAGGGCTTTCACTTCCTCATAGTCCTTCTGCCATTGAGGGGTAACCTTCTTGATGGCTTCCTGCATCTCGGCCGCAGAGGCCTCAGAGCCAGCAAGAGCTCTTGCTCTGGCCTCAAGGCTTCCTCCAAGCTTGATATCGGTACCACGGCCGGCCATGTTGGTGGCGATGGTCACCGCACCCTTGGCGCCGGCTTCCTCGATGATCAGGGCCTCACGTGCATGGTTCTTTGCATTAAGCACTTCATGCTGTATCCCCATACGATGGAGAAGCGTGGAGAGCAGCTCGCTTTTTTCAATGCTGATGGTTCCTACGAGAATCGGTTGTCCGGTTTGGTGTACTTTCTTGATTTCTTCACAGATGGCCTGATACTTGAACTGCTCATTGAAATAGACCAGATCGCCCAGATCCTTGCGAATACAAGGCATGTTGGTCGGGATTACCACAACATCCAGGTTGTAAATCTTGAGGAACTCAGGGGCTTCCGTATCGGCAGTACCGGTCATACCTGAAATCTTGTCATACATTCTGAAGAAATTCTGGAATGTTATGGTTGCCAAGGTCTTGTTCTGACCCTGGACCGTAATCCCTTCCTTCGCCTCGATAGCCTGGTGCAGGCCGTCGCTGTATCGTCTTCCGACAAGAATACGGCCTGTGAACTCATCGACTATCTGGACCTTGTCATCCGCGACGACATAATCAACGTCCTTGTTAAACAAATGAAGGGCTTTCTCGGCCTGAGTCACATAATGCACATATTCAAAGTTCGCATCATCATACAAGGAGCCCGTGATGATGCCATTTTTCTGAAGCAGCTCTTCCATATGGGTCATGCCCTGGTTGGTAAAGGAGACGCTTTTCTGTTTCTCATCAATCTTATAGTCGCCTTTCTCATCAAACTGAACATTCTTATCGAAACGGGCTAGGGGATCTTGCTCATAGTAGGTGCCGGTGGCAGGGTCCTTTTCACATTCCTTGAGAAAAGGAGCGATATTTTTAGCCCCATGGACCTGCTTTGAATCATCCTCGGCCTGACCGCTGATAATAAGAGGTGTCCGGGCCTCATCGATAAGGATGGAGTCGATTTCATCGATAATGCAATAATGATGCTTGGGCTGGATTTTTTCAGAAGCCGACCATTTCATGTTGTCCCTGAGATAATCAAAGCCGAACTCATTGTTGGTCCCATAGGTGATGTCGCAACTATAATTCTTCTTTCGGGTCTCATTATCCATATCCGAGAGGATTACCCCGACACTTAGTCCGAGAAATTCGAAAATCGGCCCCATCCAGTTCTCGTCCCGGCTTGCAAGGTAATCATTGACCGTGACGATGTGCACGCCTTTGCCTTCCAGGGCATTGAGATATGCGGAGGGAACACAGGTAAGGGTTTTGCCCTCTCCCGTCTTCATCTCAAGAATCTTGCCTTGATGCAGTACAATGGCACCCATGATTTGCACATCGAAATGCCGTTGACCCAAAACTCTAAAAGCTGCCTCACGGGTAAGGGCGAAGGCCTTTGGGAGCAATTCCTCCAAAGTTTTCCCTTCTGCTATCTGTTTCTTGAATTCAGTGGTTTGCAGCGGGAATTGTTCATCACTTAGGCTCTTTGCCCATCCTTCCTCTGCATTGACAGTATTGACAATTGGAAGTAACTGACGCAGGTCTTTGTCCTGCTTGGTCCCAAAGAGTTTGGCTAACAATGATTTTCCCATATCCATCTCACTTTTGTAGCAATAATTTTTACTTTTAGAAGTATACTCAATAGAGGCGCAAGAGAAAAGCGTAATAGGTGCATTTTGTGTATCGTATAAAAATTTGTGTCAAAATGTCCCGTTTTCTGATATCATTCTGAATTATGCGAATATGTTATACTGGTGGTGGCACTCTTGGACATGTATTGCCGGCATTGGCTGTCCATCAAGAGTTGAAGGAGTCTCCTGGCTACCAATGCCTTTATATCGGGAGCACCAAGAGGATTGAGAGAGAAGCCGTCGAGGGGGAAGGCGTTCCCTTCAAGGCCATCGCCAGTGGAAAACTCCGCCGGTATTTCAGTCTTCATATGATAATCGATGTGTTTGCCATAGCGATTGGTTTCTTTCAGTCCCTTGTTATTTTGTTTCATTTCAAGCCCGATGTGCTTTTTTCGAAAGGAGGATATGTAAGTGTCCCCCCTGTCTATGCGGCGCATTTCTTGCATATTCCAATCGTTAGTCATGAATCTGACGCAGACCCCGGCCTGGCGACAAGGCTTACAAGCCGGTATTCCAACAAGATCTGCATTGCTTATGAGCAAGCAAGAGGCGTCTTGCCTTTTGCAAAGACAGTAGTGACAGGTAATCCCATCCGTTCCCAGTTGCGAGGTCCCCTTCGGTTTGACATGAAACAACGGCTGGGGACGAAATTACCTTTGATCCTGGTTACAGGAGGAAGCCAGGGGGCGCTTCAAATTAACCGCTTGGTGTGGGATAATCTGGACGAGCTCTGCAACCGTGCGTTTGTATATCATCAATACGGTATACGACGAAACCAGGAAACCCAGCACGAAAATTATTATGCCACTAGTTATATAGGCGACGAGCTAAGAGAGTTGTACAATGATGCCGACTTGGTGATTTGTCGAAGCGGGGCCGGTACCATTGCGGAACTTTGTTTCTTTGGAAAACCCAGCCTGCTTGTTCCTCTCTCTCTGAATGCAAGCAGAGGAGACCAGATACTCAATGCGAAACGCCTTGAGGAAAGAGAGGCCGCCTTGGTCCTGCATTCTGAGAAGGATTTTGTTCCAATGGTGTTTTCCCTGTTGGATGATTGGGAAAAACGGAGTATTCTTTCGAAGAATATAAGAAGCTTGGATTGCGGAGATGCAGCGAAGAATATTGCATCTGTGATTATCAGTTGTATACCCAGAAAGGGGGAGTAAGCTTATGGATTGGGGATTGACTATTGGAAACACATATTTTAACTCAATTGATGTAATAATGTTTGCCCTGTTGATGATAGGGGGTATCGGAGGTGCCATTTCTGGATTTGCCGAGAGTTTTTCCAAGACTGCAGGATACCTTATTGGTTTGATAGTTGCATTGATGTTCACGGCCCTCTTGAGTCCGACGTTTGTATCCACGTTCAATATTTCGCCCTTTTTTGCCTCTTTGTTTGCTTTTGTTGCTTTGTTTGTGGCCGGTTTCCTGCTTATGAGATTTCTTGGTGGCCTGCTTGACAAAATATTCAGTGTCTCCAATGGTTTGGATGCAATTAACAAATTGCTTGGATTTTTCTGGGGTTTGCTTGAGATGCTGGTGCTTATCGCCATTATCCTTTATTTCCTCAGGATGCAGACCTTGTTCAACATTACGGGATTGTTAAGCAAAAGTCAGTTTGTCACCAGGCTTATCGACCCTTACCAGCCGGTGACCATGCAATGGGTCTCCTCGCAACTGGGGAATATCAATGTTTGAGACTTTAGCTCCTTACCAAGGTGAGGTTTGTTCCTCTCTGACTGCTCAGATCAGGGAAGGGAAACTCAGCCAATCGAATTTGTTCGGTGGGCCACGTTATAGTCTGAGGATGAGCACCGCATTGGAACTTGCGAGGGTGCTCTGCTGTCCGAATCATAATAGTGATGCTTGCCGATGTGATAGTTGCATGGCATTCAGAAGCTTGTCTGTAGACAATGTGATTATTGCCAGTCAACGGGACCATAAGAGCGTTATAGAGACTTCCCTTTCGAACTTTGAGAGGCTCAGGACGGATTTTAGCAAAAACTTCCTCATCCGTGCTACAAGGATCTGCCTCATGCAGTACCATGCGGCCTTGCTTGCCAGCGCGACAAGCACCCAGAATGCCGTATATGACAGCGCCTCGGCTGTCGATGAGCTTCTCAGGGCCTTGGAAAAGAGGAAGACCGCGATTGATGGGAAAGAAGCAAAAAAGATTGCCTCGGACCTGCGGCAGGCGATGAAAAGCCTGTATGGGAATGAAAAGAAGGATACTTCGATCTCGATTGCCCAGATAAGGGCCATCGATGATTGGACAAGACAGACAAGCGCCAAGGAAGAAAAGCGTTTCGTCATCATCGAGAATGTGGAGGATGCGAATGTCTCCGCTCGTAACAGCCTGCTGAAAATACTTGAGGAACCACCTGAGGATGTCTATTTCTTCTTGCTCAGCGAGCATCCCGCACGAATTCTTCCCACCATTCTTTCAAGGGTTAGGAAGTTTTCCTTTGTGCCGCTGTCTCCTTCCCAGGTCAATTCCCTCTTGTCCGACTTCTTTCTTCCTTCTCCTGTCTCAGATTTTGAGAGTTTTTTCTTGCAAGGGAGCGGCCTTGACATCATAGGGACAAGACAACTCGCACTGCGGGTGTTTACAAGTATCACGACCCACACGTATCTTTCTAAGGAATATGACGACGCCCTTCTTGCCTTGGAACTGCCCTCGTCGGTTCGATATTTCCTTGAGCAATTGATGTCTCTCATCGAACAGGCTTTTTTACAGCAGAAAATCAACACGAATTATGCGAAAAGATTGAGTGGCCTTATCTCGAGTTCATTTAGTCAGGCTTGCTTGTATAACCAGAATAGTAAATTATTACTGCAGACCTTGTACTTGCGTTTGATGGAGGAAAGGATTGAATAAGTTTGTTTCCAAGGCTTTACAGAAGATTGACCAGCTAGATACCAAACAGATAGAAAGCATCATCAACAATTTGGATAATGACGAGAAGATGCTTGAGGTGACATTGGATTCCATGCGTGATGGGGTTATCCTTGCCAAGCAAAACAACACGGTTGTTTTTGTCAATTGTAAGTGTTCTTTGATGATTCCCATGTTCAGGCCTTCTTTGAATGGGTATGAGGGGATGCGCCTGGACAAGGTCATCGATGACAAGCATATACTCTCCTACATCTGCACCTGCCTTACCAAAGGGGGTGAAGGACTGGATAATGAGTTCAATTTTCCTTGGGGTGATGGTTTCAAGACCATTGCGGTACAAGTGGTCCTTTCCGACAGATTGAAGAATTCTTATGTGGTGATGCTATGCGATGTCACAGAGCAGAATCTTGCGGCTGCAAAATTGCATCAAAGCGAGAACCTTGCCTCAATGACGACTATGGCGGCTTCGGTCGCACATGAGATAAAAAATCCATTAGCGGCCATGGGTATTCACCTGCAGTTGCTCAAGAAGGCGTTTCAACGCAAGAAGAACCTGACTTTGGATGATGCTCAGCGTTACATTGATGTGCTTGATGAGGAGATAGACCGTCTCAATGGTATCGTGGTTGACTTCCTTTTTGCTGTCCGACCCATGAATACCAAGCTGAGACTTGGATATCTTGATAAGATTGTTAGGGAAACGGCTGATTTCGTCAAGCCTGAGCTGGAAAAGAACAAGGTCAAGATTATCCTTGATATCAGGATTGCGATTCCTATGATTGAATTTGATGAGAACCTGGTCAAGCAGGTTTTACTTAATTTGATCAAGAATGCAATGAACGCAATGGAAAAAGGTGGAACCTTGACCTTGTCGATGAAACTTGACGGAAATAATGTGCTTCTCAAGGTAAGGGATACCGGCAGTGGCATCCCCGCTGAAAATCTCTCAAAGATTTTTGAACCATATTTCACCACCAAGACCAGTGGTACGGGACTTGGGCTGACAGTTGTATATAAGGTCATGAAGGAACATAAAGGGGATGTGTCTGTGCAAAGCAAGGTTGGAGAAGGTACCTGTTTTACCTTGTCCTTCCCCGTTCCCGAGAACCAAAGGCTGACCTTGCCAAAAGGCGGAATCAATATTGATAGTACCGCGGTGGAGGTGAACCAATGAAACGGACCGTTCTTGTTTGTGATGATGAGAAGAACATACGTGAAGGCCTTGCCATGGCTATGGAGCTGGAAGGTTTTGAGACACTAACCGCCGAGGATGGTGACAAGGCCTGGGATTTAGTGAATAAGGAAGATGTGAGTTTGGTAATTACAGATTTACGGATGCCGGGTCTTGATGGAGGGCAGTTGCTCAAGAGGATCCATGGTGCGTACCCGCGTCTTCCCGTGGTGATTCTTACCGGACATGGGACCATCGAGTCGGCTGTCGATGCCATGCGTGATGGGGCCATTGATTTTTTTACAAAGCCAGTGGATCTTGACCGGCTCTCTCTTGTGGTGAAGAAGGCTTTGGATACCAATGACCTTCTCGCCGAGCATGATCAGATGAAAAAGGAACTGGCGGAGATTAAGGCGAGGACCAAGTATGATCGCATTATTGGGAAAAGTCAGAAAATGGTCGCCCTTATGGACATTGTCAGCCAGGTTGCCCCGACAAAAGCCTCGGTGTTGATAACAGGCGAGAGCGGGGTAGGCAAGGAGCTGGTTGCCGATGCCATCCATGAATTGTCAAATAGAAAAGAGGGGCCGCTTATCAAAGTGCATTGTGCGGCCCTTACTGAATCCCTGTTGGAAAGCGAGCTGTTTGGTCATGAGAAAGGCGCTTTCACAGGCGCCTCGAGTATGAAAAAGGGTCGGTTCGAGCTTGCTGATGGGGGGACGATTTTTCTTGATGAGATAGGGGAGATTAATCTTTCCACCCAGGTCAAGCTCCTAAGGGTGCTTCAGGAAAAACAATTTGAGCGTGTTGGTGGTGAAAAGGT